>NZ_VFVS01000033.1:0-41292 GCF_006442215.1 Mesorhizobium sp. B2-3-11
GGCAAAGCCGGTGCCGGTGTCGCGCTGCCACTGGTAGCTGATGGTGCCGAGCCCGTCTGCATCGGCCAGCGTGTTGGAAGCCGTCAGCACCTGGTCTTCCGTCGCCACGCCGGCGACCGACACCGCACCAGTCGGGGCGTGATTGCCCGCGCCGACGTTGATCGTGGCCGTTGCAAGTCCGGTGTCGGTCCCGCCATTGGCGGTCCCTCCGCCGTCCATCAGGGTGAATGTGACGGTGCGCGGGGACGCTGGGGGGCTGCCCAACGAGTTCGAATAGGAAATGTGCTCGAGAAGCACGGAGACTGAACTCGGCGTCGCGCCGCTGACCAGGCTGACGACGAGATCGGAACCGTTGCTGCCGCCGGAGACCGTTCCGACCTTGATGCCGGCGACGAACACAGAACCATTCGATATCGTCACCGACGCGTCTGTGGAGATAGTGATCTGGTCCGACACCGCCTTATTCTGGGTAATCGAGACCCGCAGCGAGCCGCCGCCGAACTTGGAGGAGTCAATGTCGGCAACCGTTGCAGAAGGGGCGATCCGCGCGGCCGAGCCGCCTGGCGAATAGGAAAGGGTTGTGGAAGTCCCACCAGCAGCGCCATTGAGATCTAAAACCGGTGCGTCATTTACCGCCGCTACGTTGATCGTGACAGACGCCGAACTTGAGGAAATACCGCCTTTGTTATCGACGACATTGTAGTTGAAAGAGGCAGCACCGTTGAAATTCAATCCGGGCAAAAAATAAAACGTCTTGCTCGCGTAAACCGTGTTGATGGCTGCGAGGGTCGTGTATGCGGCATCGAGGTAGAGTGTGCCGTTCGACGGCAATGAACTTACGGAATATCCCGTGACCGACCCGTCCGGGTCCGACCCGCTCAACACGATCGTGGAAAGGTGATCCTCCAAACCATTAACGGTGATTTTGTCGGCCTTCGGTAATTTGTTCGCCATAACACACCCCTGGTGATAGCCGTGGGGCTTACCCGGCGCTGCCGCTAGCTCGGAGTTTGCGTGTACGAAGGGAATTCATGGTTCAGGCCATGGCGATGCGTTCACGCAGTTGGGCGGCGCAAACCACCCAAGCATTCACGTCTCCGGAGCTACCGTGTTTGAGTAGCGTCCCCTGTTTTTTATTCATATTAGCAATATCTGATTTATCGCGTTGAGTCCAATATTCAGTTCAGAAATCTACCCCGAGCCGAAACGTTAATATTATCTTGTACTTGCTTGGGTGTTTACGGCGGAGTGCCCTTGCTCGAAAAACCGGACGTGAGTTCGCGCTTGGGAGGAGGAGGAGGAGGAGGCGATGATTGACTCCAGAACTGAGTACGGCACACATTCTATTCGCCGCACGAGAGCATCGATCGCCATGGTCAACTGTGAAGGCCGTCACGGATGGACGAGAAATAGCGGTCGGTTCCTACCTGCCCGCCCTTCAACGCGATCTCCAGTCCGTCGATCGCATCGATGCTGGAATGGGCTACGCAAAGCGGGGAACCGGGCGAGGCGGGCAGGGGCATCCTGACGGTCAGCGCGTCTACACCCATCTGTCCCAGCGCATGGCTTGATGTGTCACCGCCTGCGATGATCACGCGCCGCAAGCTCTGCTCCTCCGTCAATTGGCGCAGCAGCGCACCAAGGCCGCGGCCAAGCTTGTGGCGGGCACCATCCTCCCGGTCGATTTCGGCGCCCCTGTCGGCGGTGGGACCAAGTGCCGTATAGAGGATGACGCTGCGCCCGGCTTGCAGACTGGCGCGGCCCTTTGCCGCCGCACGCGCAATCGCCTGCACCGACCCCTGCGAAACCAATTCGACAGGGTCGACCTCAATGCCGTCGAAACCGTCGGACAGGGCATGCCGGATCTGTCGTTCGGTGGTCGGCGAGCAACTGCCCGACACGACGGCCACCCGGTCGACGGCACCCGGCGGCGCAAAGCGTGGCCCAGCGTTGGCGATGCCCCTCGACGTGGCGCGTTCCTTGACAGGGCGCCAATCACGACAGCTTGGCGATGATGCCTCGCAAAGCCTCGCCGAACTTGTGCACCTCCTCGACCGTATTGTAGTGCACCAGCGAGGCGCGGATGGCGCCGCTGTCCATGCTGAGGTTAAGCCGCTTCATCAGCCGTGGTGCGTACATGTGGCCATCGCGGATGCCGATCTGCATCTCGGCCATTTCCTCGACTATCCGCTGTGGCGACAGCTTGCCGATGTTGAAGCAGAAGGTCGGCACGCGCTCATGGATGCGGGCTTCGTCGGCGACGCCGTAGATGGTCGCGCCGCAACCCTTCAGCACGCCCATCATCTCGCTCGCCAGCACCAGCTCATAGTCGCGGATGGCGCCCATGCCGGCGACGATGTTCTCGCGCCGCGAGCGGTTGTTGGAGGGCGCGAGATTGCGGCCGATCAGTTCCAGATACTGTACGGCGGCATCCATGCCCGACACGTTCTCATAGATGAAGGTGCCGGCCTCAACCTTGTAGGGCGGCTCGTCCGGAATGAAATCCTCGCGGAAGGTCGGCAAGCGTTTCAGCGTTTCGAAGCGGCCCCACAGGAAGCCCATATGCGGCGAAAAGTTCTTGTAGCCGGAGCAGACGAGATAGTCGCAGTCCCAGGCTTGCACGTCGATCAGTCCGTGCGGTCCGTAATGCACGCAGTCGAGAAACACTTCGCCGCCGGCGGCATGCGCGACTTTCGCGACGGATGCGACGTCCACGATCGAACCGATCGAGTGTGCGGTGACCGTGCAGGCGACAAGACGGGTGCGGTCGGAGACCAGCGGACGCAAATCGTCGACATGCAGATTTCCGTCCTCGCGCATGCGCCACCACTTGAACTTGGCGCCCGCGGATTCCAGCGCCAGCCAGGTGGCGATGTTGGCATCATGGTCCATGTCGGTGATGACGATCTCATCGCGCTCTTGCAGCATCTGGCCGATGCCGAGGCTGACCAGACGGATGAAGGAGGTGGCGTTCATGCCGAAGCAGATTTCCGCCGGGCTGTAGGCATTGATCAGCAAGGCGACGCTTGTCCGAGCGTCGGCGACCGACTGGTCGACGGTGACGCTGCGGCCATAGCGGCCGCCGCGCTGGACATTGTGCGAGACCAGGTGGTTGGTCACCGCGTCGAGCACGCTCTGCGGGATCTGCGCGCCGGCGGCATTGTCCATGAAAATGAAATCGCCGGCCCGCTGCAGGGCAGGAAACATGGCGCGGATGGTGTCGACGGGGAAGCCGCCGGTGGCCTGGGGATTGCTCAAGAATATCTCCTGCGAAGTGCTTGTGGTGAGTGGCTAGAGCAATTCCAGGAAAAGTGCGTAGCGGTTTTCCGTCCGGAATTGCGTGAAAACAAAGAGTTGGAGCGGTTCGGGGATTCCAACAAACACTGAACCGCTCTAGCGGGCTTTCTCGTCCTTGAAGCGGACTTCAAGGAGGCTGACGAGACGAACCATCGGCCAAAGGAAGATGAGGTAGACAAGGGCCGCGCCGATCAGCGGCGAGGGATTGGCGTAGAGCGACTGTGCGTTGGTCGCTTCCTTCAGCAGTTCCGGCAGGGCCACCGTGGATGCCAGCGAAGTGTCCTTGAACATCGAGACGCAGTTGCTGGTCATCGGCGGGATGACGACGCGCACCGCCTGCGGCAGCACCACCTTGCGCAAGGTCAAAAGGAACGGCAGGCCAAGCGCCTGCGACGCCTCGAACTGACCGCGCGGAATGCTCTCTATGCCGGACCGGAACACTTCGGCCGAATAGGCCGACATGATGATGGCGAACGCGGTCACCGCCGACGCCCAGGACGACAGGCGAATGCCGAGGAAAGGCAGCGCATAGTAGATCAGGATCAGCACGACGAGAACCGGCAAGGCGCGAAAGACGTCGGTGTAGCCGACCGCCAGCCAGCGCAGCGGTTTCGGCGCATAGAGCCGCAAAAGGCTGATCACCAGGCCGATGGGAATGCCGATGCCGATGCTGAGCAGGCCGAGCAGCAGCGTGTTCAGGAAGCCGCGCAGCAGCGCCGGCAGGCTCGACGCGATGACGTCGGCGTTGAAGAAAGTGTCGATCAGCGACATCAGGGCATTCCCGAACGGTGTTGCGTCATCTGACGCCAGGGCCCGCCCCGGAATATCAAGATCGGCTTTGCCGAACGGATGCTGGTCCCGGGAAGGCTATGCGTGAAAACGGGACGTGCCGACCCCTTTGTAGCCGGCACGCCTTTCGTCCTGTCGGCCGGCGCTCAGGCCTTGGGCAGCGGCATTTCCTTGACGGTCGAGGAATCGGCGGGGGCGTCGCTGCCAAACCACTTCTTGTGGATCGCGGCCAGCGTGCCGTCCTTCTTCATCGCCGTCAGCGCGTCGTTGAGCTTGCCGAGCAACGGATGATCCTTGGTCATCATCAGGCCGTACTGCTCGCCGGTCTTGATGCGCTGCTTGACCTTCAGGTCCTTCATCTTGGTGAAGGAATATTCCATGCCGGGAATGTCGCTGACGGCGGCGTCGACACGGCCGGCGCTGAGGTCGAGCAGCAGGTTCTGCTGCGTGTCATAGCCCTTCACATCGCTGAAGCCGTCGGCTTCCTGATGCGCCTTGACCCAGGTCTCGCCGGTCGAGCCCGAGAGCACGCCGACGATCTTGCCCTTGAGGTCCGCCTCGGTGTTGACCGCGCTGTCGGTCTTGGTGGCGATACCCATGTCGGAATCATAGTAGGGCTGGGTGAACGACTGCGACTTCAGCCGCTCCGGCGTGATCGTGATCGAGGAGATGGCGACGTCGATGCGCTTGGAGGTGGTCGCGGCGAACAGCGCCTGGAAGCCGAGATCGGCGATGTCGGTGGTCATGCCGACGCGCTTGGCCGCCTCGTTGACGATGTCGACCTCAAAACCCTCGAACGTGCCGCTCTCGTTCTTGTATTCGAAGGGCGGGTTGGTCGGGTAGGCGCCGACATTGAGCACATCGGCGGCATAGGCGGTTGCCGGTCCGGCGGCGATGCCGATTGCCGCGGCGAAAAGGATGAGATTGCGACGGTTGAGCTTCATTGGTGGTCCCTCTGGGGTGTTCCCTCTGGTTGTTGATCGGGCGGGCTGCCCCGCACGGTTTGTTGCCGTCCCGCCTCCCAGCGGGGCGTCAATTCATGGTGGCGACCATGCGCTCGAGCGCGGACGCGATCTGGTCGCGATCGCATGCGTGTTCACGCGCGCGGCAAGGTTGGCGATGGTTTCGGTGTGCGGGTTCCTGGGCGCACGCATCGCAAGCGTAGCGCGCGCTGGACGATGACTGGGGCAGCACAAACGACAAGGACTGAAACCCTCCTACCCGGAGCAGAATGACGAATTGCCCGGAAACCCTCCAGCCCTACGGCCGCCATTGATCTTGAATGCTTATCCAAAGTGCCGCGCTTTTCAAGGCAAAAGTTTTAAGCTTAAAAAAGTTGCTCGGCTGCTGCTCGGCCAGGCGCTAGCGCGGGTCTTCCCGCGCCAGTTCGGCCCGGGCGGCGGCATGATTGGCCGCGGCGCCCGCACCGAGAAACATCGTGTCGCTGGCCAGCACGAAAAAGCTGGCGCCGACGGCTGCCCATTGGCCGACGGTCTGTGGGCTGGCGCAAAATATGCCGGAGGTCTTGTCATGCGCGATCGTCACGCCAATGATCCTGCGGATCGCATCCGCGAGCTTCTCGGCGCCCTTCGGTCCGATTGCATCGATCGACACGGAGAGATCGCCGGGTCCGACGAAGACCACGTCGACGCCCTCCACCGCGGCGATCGCGTCGATGTTGGCCAACCCTTCGACCGTTTCGACCTGGATCGCGACGACGGCCCGCTCATTGGCGCCAGCCAGGTATTCGGGAATGCGATAACCATAGCCGGCCGCGCGGCCGGGTCCGACACCGCGCTCGCCTCGTGGCGGATAGCGCGACGCTTTCACCGCCATTGCCGCCTGTGCCGGTGTCGAGACGCGTGGCACCAGCACACCTTGCGCGCCGCTGTCCAATGCCGCCTGGATGGCTTCGGGCGCATGGCCGGGAACGCGCACCATCGCCGGCACGCGATGCACATCGGCGGCACGCACCATGCTCTCGATCATGTCGCGCGAGATTTGGGCATGCTCCCAGTCAATGCAGAGGAAGTCGAGGCCGGACAACGCCATCACCTCGACTGCGACGGGGTGAGGAATGGCGGCGAAGGAGCCGACGAGACTGCTCTTGCCGATGCATTTCTGGCGGAACTCGCTCATGCCTATCCCTTTTCTCATCCCGCCAAATTCATATCGGCAAACCAGTGCCAGGCGAAGCTATTTCATGCTTGAAATATTTTCGCGGAGCCGTAGCGTGCGATCTTCGCCGGGAGGTCGCGACATGAACAAAGCACATCCGTTGCACGGCTCCAACAAACTGAAGCTTGGCGTCTTCTCGACCAACGCCGATGGCGGCCTTGCCATATCGGACGTGCCGGAACGCTGGACGGCTAGCTGGCAGGACAATCTGACCGCAGCACAGATCGCCGACCGCGCCGGGCTGGAGTTCCTGCTGCCGATCGCCCGCTGGCGCGGCTTTGGCGGCCGCAACAAGGTGCGCGAGCGGTCGTTCGAGACCTTCACCTGGGCGGCGGCGCTCAGCATGGCCACCGACCGCATCGGCCTGTTCATGACCGTGCATGTGCCGCTGGTGCACCCGCTCTATGCCGCCAAGGCGCTGGCGACGGTCGACCACATCAGCCAGGGCCGTGCCGGCCTCAACATCGTCTGCGGCTGGAACCCGAAGGAATTCGGCATGTTCGGCACGCCGCTGGTCGAGAAGGGTTACGACCAGGCGGCCGAATGGATCGAGATTCTGGAGAAGCTCTACGCATCGGCGGAGCCGCTCGATTATGAAGGGTCCTATTATCACCTCAAGGAGGCGGTCAGCCGGCCGGCCAGCCTGCAGGTTCCGCGCCCGGTGACCATGAACGCCGCTTTCGGCGGCCCGGGCCGCGATTTCGCCGCCGCCAGATGCGATTATCTGTTCACGACCTTTTCCGAGATGGGCGATGCCGGCAAGCATGTCGCCGACATCGGCGAACGGGCCGACAAGGTTGGCCGGGAGGTCGGCGTCTACACCGTGGCCCATGTCGTCTGCCGCCCGACCATGGAAGAGGCGCAGGCCTACTACACACGCTATGCAGTCGATCTGGCTGACCACGAGGCGGTCGATGCGCATATGGCCGGCAAGAAGGAATTCTCGCAATCGCACGACCCGCATGCCTATGAGCGCTATCGCCAGCGTTTCGCCGGCGGCGCCGGCACCTATCCGCTGGTTGGAACGCCGCAGACGATTGCCGCCGAGATGGCCGCCATTGCCGCGCACGGCTATCAGGGCATTGCGCTATCCTTCGTCAACTACACCAGGGAATTGCCCTATTTTTGCGACCACGTGCTGCCGTTGCTGAGGCAGGCTGGGCTTCGCGAATAAAATATTCCGGAGAGACGAATTCTTTATTCCGGAACGACGGCGGTCGCCTGGATCTCCACCTTGGCGCGGTCCTCCACCAGCGCCACCACCTGCATGGCGGCCATCGCCGGAAAATGCCGGCCGATCACCTCGCGATAAGCCTCGCCGATCCCCTTGAGGTTACCGAGATATTCGGCCTTGTCGGTGAAATACCAGGTCATCGAGGTGATGTGCCGTGGCTCCGCGCCGGCCTCGGCCAGCACCGCGACGATGTTCTGGAGCGTCTGCCGCACCTGGCCGGCGAAATCGTCGGTCTCGAACTGGCATTGCCCGTTCCAGCCGACCTGTCCGCCGACGAAGACGAGCCTGCCGCGCGCCGCCACGCCGTTGGCGTAGCCGACCGGTTTTGCCCAGCCTTCCGGCTGCAGGATCTCGTGCATGTCGTCTCTCCGCCTGTCCAATATCGGGTCCGCAATATCCGCGTCTCAAAACAATCCATCAACGCGACCTGTTCAGGCCGCGCCCATCACTTGCCGCGCGATCACCACCTTCTGCACGTCCGATGCGCCCTCATAGATGCGCAGCGCGCGGATTTCGCGGTACAGGCTCTCGACGATGTGGCCTTTGCGGACACCGTCGCCGCCATGCAGTTGCACCGCTTTGTCGATCACCTCCTGCGCCTTGTCGGTGGCGAACAGCTTGGCCATCGCCGCCTCGCGCGTCACCCGCGCCGCACCCATGTCCTTGGTCCAGGCGGCGCGATAGACCAGAAGGGCCGCCGCATCGACGTCGAGCGCCATGTCGGCGATATGGCCCTGCACCATCTGCAACTCGGCCATCGGTGCGCCAAACAATTTGCGCTCGGCCACGCGCTTGATGCTTTCATCGAGCGCGCGGCGGGCAAAGCCGAGCGCTGCCGCGCCGACCGTCGAGCGGAACACGTCGAGCACCGACATGGCGATGCGGAAGCCGTCGCCCGGCTTGCCGATCAGCGCCGAGGCAGGCAGCCGGACCTGGTCGAACGAAAGCCGCGCCAGCGGATGCGGCGCGATCACTTCCAGCCGTTCGGCAATACCGAGGCCCATGGCGTCGCCCGGCACCAGGAAGGCGGAAAGCCCCTTGGCACCCGGTGCCTCTCCGGTGCGGGCAAAGACGACATAGAGGTCGGCGATGCCGCCATTGGAGATCCAGGTCTTCTCGCCGGTGAGAACGTAGCTGTCGCCGTCGCGTGTCGCCGTCATTTCGGTGTTGGCGACATCCGAGCCGGAGCGCGGCTCCGACAGCGCGAAGGCGGAGATCGCCTTGCCGGCGCGGGTCTTCGAAAGCCATTGCTGCTGGTCCGGCGTCCCGAACAGGCTGAGTGCACCGGTGCCCAGCCCCTGCATGGCAAAGGCGAAGTCGGCCAACCCATCGTGGCGAGCCAGCGTCTCGCGCGTGATGCACAAGGTGCGTACGTCGAGCGGTCCAGGATTGTCGGTATCGAGCGCCGTCGGCTTCAGCCAGCCATCCTTGCCGAGCTTCGCCACCAGCTCGCGGCAGGCGGCGTCGACGTCATGATGATCGACGGGAAGGTTTTTGGCGCACCAGGCGTCGAGTTGTTCGGCCAGTTGGCGATGGCGGCCTTCGAAGAAGGGCCAGTTGAGGAAAGAGCGGTCAGGCATTTGTGCCTCCGCTGTTCTGCAAGCTAGGTGCTCTACGGTGCCCCCCTCTGTCCTGCCGGACTGTCCGGCAGGACAGAGGGGGGCGCTGTCCCGCCAACGTCTCCAACAATCCACCCATCCTCAATTCCCCTCGAACACCGGCTTTTCCTTGGCCACGAAAGCCAGGTACGCCCGTTCGAAATCGCGCGTCTGCATGCAGATCGCCTGCGCCTGCGCTTCCGCCTCGATCGCCTGGTCGAGGCCCATCGACCATTCCTGGTTGAGCTGCGTCTTGGTGATGCCGTGGGCGAAGGTCGGGCCGGAGACGATGCGGGCCGCCATCTCCAGCGCGTCGGCCTCCAGAGCCGCGGCATCGACCAGCCTGTTGTAGAACCCCCAGCGCTCGCCTTCCGTAGCCGTCATGGTTCGGCCGGTGTAAAGCAGTTCGGCGGCGCGGCCCTGGCCGATGATGCGCGGCAGGATCGCGCAGGCGCCCATGTCGCAGCCGGCAAGGCCGACACGTGTGAACAGGAAGGCGGTCTTGGCTTCCGGCGTGGCGATGCGGATGTCGGCGCTCATGGCGATGATGGCGCCGGCGCCGACCGCCACGCCGTCGACAGCCGCGATGATCGGCTTGCCGCAGTTGAGCATTGCCTTGACGAAATCGCCGGTCATGCGGGTAAAGGCCAAGAGCTGCTTCATGTCCATCTTGACCAGCGGACCGATGATGTCGTGGACATCGCCGCCGGAGCAGAAATTGCCGCCATTGGAGAGGAACACCACGGCGTCGACGTCCTCGGCATAGACGAGATCGCGGAACGTGTCGCGCAGCTCGGCATAGCTATCGAAGGTCAGCGGGTTCTTGCGCTCCGGCCGGTCGAGCCGGACCCTGGCGATCCGGCCCTCGACTTCCCACAGGAAATGCTTCGGCTTGAGGCCGGCCATTGCAGTCATTCGCGTCCCTCCCAGTTGCTGCGGAACGAGGTCAGCATGCCGGTCAGCCGGTGCGCATCCTCCTCGCTGACCTTGCCCAGCAATTCGCCGATCCAGCCCTCATGCGCCGCGGCGATGGTGGCAAAGGACTTTGTGCCTTCCTCGGTCAACCGCACCATCGAGGTACGGCGGTCGCCATTGCGGCGGGCCCGGGCGACAAGTCCTTCCGACACCAGCCGGTCGACAATGCCGGTGACATTGCCGTTGGACACCAGCAGGAAGCGCGACAGGTCGCTCATCAGCATGCCTTCCGGCGCCCGGTAAAGCGCTGCCATCACGTCGAAACGCGGCAGTGTCGTGTCGAATTCCTTCTTCAGGCGCTCGCGCAATTCGGCCTCAATCGTGCGCGAAGCCCGCAGCAGCCTTATCCAAAGACGCAACCGGTCCTTGCCGGGACCCGATGGCACGGGCAGGGGGCCGGCTACCATGTTTCACCTCCCGAGATCGAAATCGCCTGTCCGGTGATCGACGCCGCCGCGTCGCCGCACAACCACAGCACTGCTTCGGCAATCTCTTGCGGCTGGATGAAGCGGCCTTGCGGGTTGGTCGAGACGAGGCTGGCTCGCCCCTCGCCAGCCGAGCGGCCGGTCTTTTCGATGATGCGCTGGATGGACTCCTCCAACATGTCGGTCTCGACGAAGCCCGGACACACCGCATTGACGGCGACGCCGGATTTCGCCGTCTCGGCGGCCAGCGCCCGCATCAGCCCGACGACGCCATGTTTGGCCGCCACATAAGGCGCGACATAGGAGTAGCCTTTCAATCCAGCGGTCGAGGCGATGAAGACGATGCGACCTGTCTTGCGCGCGGCCATGCCGGCCAGCGCCGGCCTCACCGTCAGGAACGCCCCGGTCAGATTGACGTCGAGCGTTCGCTGCCAGTCGGCCAGGGCGATCTTGTGCGCCGGCGTGCTGCCGGCCATGCCGGCATTGGCAACGACGATGTCGAACGGTCCGCGCGCGGCCTCCGCCATCTCGTAAAGCGCCGCCATCGCCGCCTCACTGGTGACATCTGCGACGATGCCATGGATGCGGCCGTTTTCGCCGGCAACCTTGGTGAGCTCAGCTTCGCGGCGCCCACAAATGGTCACGTCGATACCAGCCGCGGCCAAAGTGAGCGCGATGGCTCGGCCGACGCCGGATCCGCCGCCGGTGACCAGCGCGTGCTTGCCGGGAATCGTTGTCGCGGCCGTCATACTTTCAGCCCCGCAGCGGCGTCACGCTCGGCCAGCCGGTAGAGCTGATCGCGCCCGGGCAGATAGGGATCCGGCCATTTGACGCCACGGTCGCCGAGCGTCACCGCCGCATGCAGCATCCAGTAGGGATCGGCGAGATGCGGCCGTGCCAGCGCCACCAGATCAGCGCGGCCGGCCATCAGGATCGAATTGACATGGTCGGGCTCGTAGATGTTGCCGACCGCCATCGTCGCCATGCCGACTTCGTTGCGGATACGGTCGGAAAACGGCGTCTGGAACATGCGTCCATAGACCGGCTTGGCGGCAACCGACGTCTGGCCGGCCGAGACGTCGCATATATCGACGCCGGCCTCATGCAGCATCCGCGCGATCTCGACGGCGTCTGCCGGCGTCACGCCTTCGATGCCGACCCAGTCATTGGCCGAAATGCGCATCGAGATCGGTTTTTCCGCCGGCCAGGCGGCGCGCACCGCGTGGAAGATTTCCAGGGGATAGCGCATGCGGTTCTCCAGTGAGCCGCCATAGGCGTCAGTGCGCTGGTTGGTGACCGGCGTAATGAACGACGACAGGAGATAGCCATGCGCGGCGTGGATCTCGAGCATGTCGAAGCCGCAGCGATCGGCCATTTCGGCCGAGGCCACGAATTGATCGCGCACCAAATCCATGTCGGCGCGGTCCATCGCCTTCGGCACCTGATTCTCAGGCGACCACGCAACGGCCGATGCCGCCATGATAGGCCAGTTGCCCGAGGCCAGCGGCACGTCGGTGCCTTCCCAGCCGACACGGGTCGAACCCTTGGCGCCGGAATGGCCGATCTGGGCGCATATTCTCGCTTCGGTTTCGGTATGGACGAAGTCGACCAGTCGCCTCCACGCCACCTCATGTTCGGGCGCATAGAAGCCAGGACAGCCGGGCGTGATGCGTCCTTCCGGGCTGACACAGGTCATCTCGATATAGACGAGTCCCGCACCGCCCTTGGCGCGTTCGGCATAGTGGGTGAAATGCCAGTCGGTCGGGCGGCCGTCGACGGCCTTGTACTGCGCCATCGGCGAGACGACGACGCGGTTGTTGAGGACCATGTCGCGCAGCTTGAAGGGCGCGAACATCGGCGCCCGGCGCAGCCTGTTGCCGCCGGCACCGGCCTGCCGCTGGAACCATTCTTCCGCGCCGCCTAGCCACTCGGCATCGCGCAACCGCAGATTCTCGTGGCTGATGCGTTGCGAACGGGTCAAAAGCGAATAGTTGAACTGCACCGGATCGAGGCCGAGATAGCGCTCGACCTCTTCGAACCATTCCAGAGAATTGCGCGCCGCCGACTGCAGCTTCAGCACTTCGGTGCGGCGGGCGTCCTCATATTTGCGGAAGGCGGCCTCGAGGTCCGGCTCGGTCTCGACATAGTCGGCCAGCGCCACCGCACTCTCCAAGGCGAGTTTGGTGCCGGAGCCGATCGAGAAATGCGCCGAGGCCGCGGCGTCGCCCATCAGCGCCAGATTCTTGTAGGACCAGCGCTCGCAAAGCACGCGCGGGAAATTGATCCAGGCCGAGCCCCTGATGTGGTTGGCGTTGGTCATCAGCGCGTGCCCGCCAAGATGTTTGGCAAAGATGCGCTCGCACACCGCGATGGACTCCTGCTGCGACATCGCGCCGAAGCCGAAGGCGGCCCAGGTCTGCTCGCTGCACTCGACGATGAAGGTCGCGGTATCGCTGTCGAACTGGTAGGCGTGCGCCCACACCCAGCCATGCTCGGTCTTCTCGAAGATGAAGGTGAAGGCGTCGTCGAATTTCTGGTTGGTGCCGAGCCAGACGAACTTGCATTTGCGCGTGTCGATGTCGGGCTTGAAGATATCGATGAAGCTGTTGCGCGCCCTGGAGTTCAACCCGTCGGCGGCGACGACCAGGTCATGCGTCTCCATATAGGGTTTTGGGTCGGCGATGTCGGTTTCGAACATCAGCTTGACGCCGAGTTCGCGGGCGCGGCGCTGCAGCAGGATCAACAGCCGCTTGCGGCCGATGCCGCAGAAGCCGTGGCCCGACGAGACCGTGCGCACGCCGTCATGAATGACGGCGATGTCATCCCAATAGGCAAAATGCTTCTTGATCCAGACGGCGCTGACAGGATCGTTCTTGGCAAGATTATCGAGCGTCTCGGCCGACAGCACGACGCCCCAGCCGAACGTGTCGTCGGCCCGATTGCGCTCGAAAACCGTCACGTCGTGCGCGGCGTCCCTCAGCTTCATCGAAATGGCAAAGTAGAGGCCGGCCGGTCCGCCGCCGAGAACCGCAACCTTCATACGTGCGATCTCCTCTTCGCTTGCTGTGCCTCAGTATCGCGCCGGAGGTAAGATATTTCAAGCTTAAAGTTTTTATGTCGAAATGATTATGCGGCCTGGGTGGCGCGCTTGCCGTGACGTCCTGCAAGCGCGCCGCGAGAGATCATTTCTCCGGATTCTTCGGACTCCACAGCACGGTCTCAGCCGTCTTCTCATAAGCCATGTCAGAGGATAAGTGACCGCTTCCAATTGCAGGCCCAAGGTGCCTGGAAATAGAGGATGGTCTGGCCAGCGGCGGGCCCTTCCTTGCCCGGCAGCGGCCCCATCCTTGTCTTGACGCCCTTGCCATCGAGATAGGCTTTGGCGGCGGCGACATCATCGACATAGAAAGCAATGTGGAAGCCGCCAATGTCGCTGTTCTTCGGTGTCAGGTCCTTCTGGTCGGGCGCGGTGTATTTGAACAGCTCGATGTTTGATCCATAGCCGCAGCGGACCATGTGACCTGCTCTATGACAGCTTTCGGATCAACGCCGAGCAGGTCTTGCATGAAGGTGCCCTTGTTGTCGGCGAACGGTCCGAACGACATCGCCTTCTTGCAGCCGACGACCTCGGTGAAGAAGTCGACCGCCTGCTTCATGTCGGGAACCGTGGCGCCGGTATGGTCGTGGCCGCGCATGCCAGGGATCGAATCGCCGAGACCATGCCGGCAGTGCCCGAGATAGCAGCAGCAAGCGTTGCAATTGCGATTGTGGTCTTCATGTCAGTCCTCCTCCATTTGGCGGGATTTGATCCTTTTCCAGTCGCACGTCCGAGGCCCGCTTCTCGGCATGCGTTCGCCTTCATGTCGGCGCCTTGCCTGTGGAAGGGATGTCCAGCCAGCCCGCATCGATTTCCGGCAGCGGAATGGCTGCGATGAGATCGCGCGTGTAGGCCTGCCGCGGCTTGTCGAACAAGGCGTCGGTGGCGCTCGCCTCGACGATGCTGCCCTCGCGCATGACGATCACCTGTTGGCAAAGCCGCCGGATTACCGACAGATCGTGGCTGATGAAGGCGACCGTCAGGCCCATCTCCGCGGCAAGCTTCTCCAGCAAGGTGAGGATCTGGGCCTGCGTCGAGACGTCGAGCCCGGAGACGATCTCGTCGGCGAGCACGAATTTCGGCGACAGCGCCAGCGCGCGCGCAATGCCGACGCGCTGGCGCTGGCCGCCTGACAGTTCGTGGCGATAGCGGCTGGCGAAGCTTTGCGGCAGGCCGACGCGTTGCAGTGCCTCCGCGACGCGCGCTTTCAGATTGTCGCCAAGCCCGTTCTGACGGAGCGGTGCGGCGATGATGCTGGCGATGGTGCGGCGCGGGTTGAGCGACGACATCGGATCCTGGAAGATCATCTGCAGGTCGCGGCGCAGTGGCCGCAGTGCCGCTTCCGGCAGATGGGTGATGTCACGGCCCTCGAAAAGGATGCTGCCGGCGCTCGGTTCCAGCAGCCGCACCAGCGCGCGGCCGAGCGTCGATTTGCCGGACCCGGATTCGCCGACTATGCCGGTCACCGAGCCGCTGGGCAGGTCGAAATCCAGGCCTTTCAGAATCTCGGCCAAAGGTGCGCGGCCGATCAGCGGCTTGCGCGTCATGTCGGGCAGCGCGACCTTCAGCCCGCGCACGGAAAACAGCGGCTCAGCCATGCGGGCGCCTCCAGGCCTGATCGGCGGAAGCGATTTCGGCGGCGAGACCGGCCAGCACCGTCTCGTCCACGGGTTTCAGTGAAGCGAAGGGATCGGTGTAGCGCGGCGTCGCGGCCATCAGCGCGCGCGTGTAGGGATGCCGAGGTGCCGCGAAGAGATCAGTGGTTTCGGCTTCCTCCACCACCTTGCCGCCATAAAGAACCGACACTTTCTGGCTGATCTTGGCGACGACGCCGAGATCATGGGTGACGAACAGGATCGCGGTGCCGTGCTCGCGCTGCAACGCGACGATCAGCCGAAGGATCTGCTTCTGCACGGTGACGTCGAGCGCCGTGGTCGGCTCGTCGGCGACGATCAGCCGTGGCTCGGCGGCGAAGGCGGCGGCAATCAGCACACGTTGACGCATGCCGCCGGAGAGTTCATGCGGATAAGTCTTCAGCACGCGGTCGGGGTCGCGGATCTGCACCTCGTCCAGCAATTGCCGGATACGCCGATCGGCCTTGTCGCCGCTCCAGCCGAGGATGCGCACCAGCCGGTCGGTCATCTGCGGGCCGATGCGGCGCGAGGGGTTGAGCGCGGTCAGCGGATCCTGCGGGATCAGCGCCGTGCGCGCGCCGATCAGCGTGCGCCGCGCCTTGGGCTGGAGTTTGCCGAGGTCATCGCCCTCGAGCCGCATATCGCCTTCGACGATGCGCACGCTCGATGGCAAGACGCCGAGCACCGCCTTGCCGATCATCGTTTTGCCGGCGCCGCTTTCGCCGACGAGCGCGCGCACCTCGCCGGGTTGCACGGAAAGCGAAACAGAACGCAGCACGCGCTGGCCGTTGGCCAGCACGGCGCTCAGATTGGCGATATCGAGACAGGCGCTCATCGCAGCACCGGATCGAAACGGGTCTTCAGAGCTTCGCCAAACTGGCTGAAGGACAACACGGTGAGGATCAGCGTGATCAGCGGGAAAACCAGCACCCACCATGCCTGATGGATCGAGAGACGGCCCTCGGCGATGATGCCGCCCCAGGTCGGATCGTCGGTCGAGATCGACAGATTGACGAAGGACAGGATCGCCTCGACGATGACGGCGATACCCATTTCAAGCGACAGCAGCGCCACGATCGACGGCACCACATTGGGCAACACCTCGCGCAGCATGATGCCGATGCGGCCGTAGCCGGCGATGCGGGCATTCTCGACATAGTCCATGCGCGACTGGCCCATGGCTTCGGCGCGGATCACGCGGCAGAAGCGCGTCCAGTCGATGATCGCGATGGCGAGAATGACGGAGCTTAAGCCGGTGCCGAGCACGGCAACCAGCAGAATGGCGAACAGCACCGGCGGGAAGGCCATCCAGACGTCGACGATGCGCGAGATGATACGATCCGCCCAGCCGCCGAAATAGCCAGCGATCAGCCCAAGCATTGAGCCGACGACGCAGGCGGCGATGGCTGCCGCGAAAGCAACGATGAAGGCGATGCGGCCACCAAAAATCAGGCGCGAGAGCAGGTCGCGGCCGAGGCTGTCGGTGCCGAGCCAATAGCCGGGCTCGGCACCATCGAGCCAGAACGGCGGCAACCGCTCCAGCATCAGGTCCTGCGCCAGCGGATCCTGCGGCGCGATCAGCGGGGCGAAGACCGCTGCCAGCAGCGCCAGCAGCAGCCAGCCTCCCGCCAGCCATAGCTTTACGCCTGCGCCATGTCGCGAGATGCGTGCCTCATCCATGGCGCAGCCTCGGATTGAGCAGCGCATACATCATGTCGACGGCAAGGTTGATCAGCACGAACAGCAGCGCGAAGACCAGCACGATGCCCTGGATCAGCGGCAGGTCGCGGTTGATGACGGCATCGATGGCCATGTTGCCGAGCCCCTCATAGGAGAACAGCCGTTCGACGATGATGGTGCCGCCGATGAGGAAGGTGAATTGCACACCGACCAGGGTCAGCGTCGGCAGGGCGGCGTTCTTCAGCGCCTCGCGCAGGATGACCTGCGTTTCCGAAAACCCTTTGACCCGCGCCAGCACCACATAGTCGAGGTCGAGCACTTCCTTCAGCGACTGTTTCAACAGCTGCGAGATGATTGCCGCCAGCGGCAGCGCCAGGGCAATCGCCGGCATCAGCATGTGCTTCAAGAGATCCCAGGTGAGGTCGAAGCGCAGCCGCAGCAGGCTCTCGAACAAATAGAACTGGGAGACGAAGGGCAGGTCGAGTTGCGGCGACACGCGGCCCGAAATGTCGAAGATCGGCACCAGCACGCCGAACAGCAAGATCAGCACCAGGCCCCAGAGGAAATCGGGAATGGAAAGCGCTGCACCGCTGGCGATGTCGATGCCGGCTTCGACCGCCCTACCGCGTTCGCGGGCGCCGAGTATCGCCGTCGTGCCGCCGATCGCCACCGCCATGACAAGCGCGACGATGGCAAGCTCAAGCGTCGCCGGCAGCCGGTTGAAGACGAGGCCGAGCACATCTTGCCGCAGCGAGATCGAGGTGCCGAAATCGCCCCTGGCGACACCGGACAGCCAGATGAAGAATTGTTGCACGATCGTCTTGTCGAGCCCGTACAGCGCCCGCAGCCGGGCGATGTCGTCATTGGTGGCGCCGGGCGGTAGCATCATGGCAATCGGATCGCCGGGTGCCACGCGGATGACCACGAATACGACGACGGCCACGCCGAACAGCGTGATCAGCATCGTCAGCAGACGGATCAGGAATCGTTGCAGGAGCATGTAAATCTTTGCAGGAGCCCGCGGGCTCATATGCCTGTAGAAATGCGCACCGCCGCTATGGACGGCGCGCGGTAAGCCCAGGCTGATATCAGGCCGGCGTCATCAGCGCCGGCAGCAGCGCGCCTGAAATATGCTGCACCACGTTGACGCCCTTGGCATGCACGATCGGCTGCGCGTACTGCATCAGCGGCAGCACATAAGCCTGCTCGGCGATGTATTTGTCGACCGCCTTCCACCCGGCGATGCGCTTGGCTTCGTCCTTCTCTCCCCACAGCGGGTTGATCATGTCGATCAGGTCCTGGCTGTCCCAGACCGAATGCGGGCTCGGTCCATACATGGCAAAGCCGGTCGAGGTGGTCGGATCGCCGATGGCGTTGCCCCAGTTGTAGAAGGCCGCGGGCGCGAGCTTGTCGGCGGCGCGCAGCTCGTAATGCTTGGCGATCTCGTAGACCTCGATCGTCGCCTCGATGCCGACTTTGCGCCACATGCCGACGATCGCCTGGATCATCTCATAATCCTTGGGCTTGAAGCCCTTGGTCGTCTGGATGGTGAACTTGACCGGCTTTTCCGGCGAATAGCCTGAGGCGGCCAGCAGTTCCTTGGCCTTTTCCGGATTGTGCTCCACCTTGATCGAGGCATCGAAGGCCGCGTATTCCGGCGTTTCCAGCGTAGCGATCGGCTGGCCATAGCCGCGCAGCAACCGCTTGACCAGAAGCTCCTTGTCCACCGCCATGACGGCTGCCTGGCGCACGTTCTTGTCGAGCATGGCTTCGATGTCGTTGAAGAAGATCATGCCGATATCGGAAACATTCTTGATCGAGCCGGCGAGCCCCTCCTTGGCGATCAGCCGGTCATACTCCTCGTAGGGGATTTCGAGCGTCACCTGCGAGGAGCCGGATTCAATCTCTGCCACGCGGCTCGCCGCATCGGTGACGAACTTGATCGTCACATTCTCGAAGGCCGGCTTGCCGCCCCAGTAGTTGGGATTGGCTTTCAACCGCAGGAAGGCGTTGCGCTCGAATTTTTCGACCATGTAGGGGCCGGTACCGATCGGCGCCTTCTCGAAACCTTCGGCGCCGACCTTCTCGAAATAGGCCTTCGGCATGATGTAGCCGGTCAGGAACGACATCCATTTGAAATAGACCGGGTCGAACTGGACGACGTCGCCTGATATCTTGTTGCCGTCGATCTTGAAATTGCTGACGTTCTTCCAGACGAACTGGATCGGGTTCCCGGTCTTCTCGTCGCCCGCCCGCTGCAGCGACCAGACCACGTCTTCCGGTGTGAACGGCGAGCCGTCATGCCATTTCACGCCTTCGCGCACTGTCATCATGATCTTGGTGCGGTCCTCGTTCCAGCCCCATTCCGTCAAAAGGCCAGGCGCGAAGGATAGGTCAGGCTTCTGCGGGATGAACTGGTCGAACACCGACTGGTAGAGGCCCTGGATGGTCGGGTTGACGGCCGACGGTCCGGTGGTCGGATCCCAGGACGGCAGGTTGACGTTGTAGGCGATGGTCAGTTCGCCGGCGGCAGCCCGGGCGATCTTCGGCAGGCCGACGGCGGCCACGCCAAGTGCCGCGGCACTGTATCCCAGCAATTCGCGTCTGTTGATTGTCATGGTCGTTCCCCTTGTTGGTTATTGTCGTTGCGCAGCTTCGTCCGGTCATTGGTTCGGCTTCGTCGGCAGCAGCGCCTTGCCTCTCGTCGCCTTCATGAAATCGTCTGGCCTACCTCCCGCCAAGCTGTTGCGCGAGCATGAAGCCCGAGGCGGCACCCGTGCCGGCACCGGGCCATGTCGCGGCGCCGGTGAGATGCAGATTGGTCACCGGCGTGTTCCAGCCGGCATGGCCGCGCGCCGGACGGAACAGGAAATTCTGCGCCAGATGGTGGCTGCCGCAGAGCTGGTCTCCACCGACGAGGTTCGGGTTCTCGCGCTCGAGATCGATGGGCGAAAACACCGCGCGATCGAGGATTTTTGCGCGCAGGCCGGGCGCGTAGGTTTCGATGATGTCGAGCACGCGGTCAGCGTAGGCCTCCTTGACCTCGTCCCAATGTGCCGGCGCGATCTTGGCCGAGGCGTCGCCCGCGATTTCGGCGGGCAGCATGCGCACCTGCACCCACAGAACATGTTTGCCTTCAGGTGCCCGGGAAGGGTCGACCGCCGTCGGCTGGCCGACGACCAGCACCGGTTCGTCAGGCAACATGCCTGCCACCGCCTGTTGATAGGTGCGCGACATCTGGTCGAGCGACGGCGCCAGATGCACATAGGCGAACTGGCGCAACTCTGCCCCGGCGCGCCAGTCCGGCAGATCGTCCAGCGCCAGGTGGATCATCATCGTGCCCGGCGCATGCCGAAACTTCTGCATCGCCATGTCGAAGCCGGTGTCGCCGGAACCGCCGGGCAGCAGCTTGCCGGACAGCGCCTTGGGCGCCACGCCTGCAATCACCGCCCTGGTGGCCGTATGCGTCTCGCCGGAAGCAAGCCGCACACCTGTCGCCTTGCCGCCGGAGACCGTGATCTCGGCCACCTCGGCGCTGGCAATGATCCTGCCGCCGGCGGATGTCACCATGCCGGCCAGCGCCCGGATGATCGTATCGGCGCCGCCCTTGCCCAGCACCATGCCAAAACTCTGGTTGGCCATCGATTCCAGATAGGGAAACACGGCACCGCCGGCGATGTCGGGCGCGAAGTCGAGATGCATGCCCCAGGTGGCGAGCGTCGCCCTGATGTGTGGAGACTCGAAATTTTCCTCCAGCCAGGCACGCGGCGAAGACAACAGCAGCCGGCCGGTGTCGAGCGCGCCCGAAACACCCTTCTTGCGCCACAGGTTCCATGCGGTGCCCGCAAGCGCCCGGGCGCTCATTGGCGATCCCAGCAGCTTGAACAAATGCTCGGCTTCGGCCGGGAAGGCGGCAACCAGCCTGCGCCATGTCGCGGCATCGGCGGCCGAAAAGGCAGCCATGCGGCCGGCGGTCTTTTCCAGATCGTTGCTGACGCCGAACCAGCGCCCATCCGGAAAGGTGCTGGCGAAACAGTCGGCGACCGGGGCGAATTCCAGCCCCTGCGCTTTCAATTCATTTGCATATTTCCGGTGGAACGCCGAGCCGGCGAACAGGCTCAGATTCATCGCGCCGAAATCGTGGCGGAAGCCTGGGAGGGTGAACTCGCGAGTCTGGACGGCGCCGCCGATTGTTGCGCCGCGTTCGAAAACCCCGGTTTTCCAGCCCTTGAGCGCCAGATGCGCGGCGCATGCCAGAGTGTTATGGCCCGCCCCGACAAAGATGGCGTCGAACTCGCTCACGCCCCGTTCCCATTTCCTTTATGCTTAAAGATAATTGCAGATGCATATGTTTTCGTCTAGTAGGATATTAAGGGCCGAGACGAGCCTTGATCATGTCAGCCAAGAGGGAACAGAGACCATGGACAGCCAAAAACTCCTCGGCGAAGTCGCCGCCCAGCTTCTTTCCGGCGCCATCAAGGTGGTCGACCTGACGGCGCCGCTCGGGCCGGACACACCGCTGATTAAGCTGCCGCCGGAACTTGCCGTCGACACGCCGAAGGTCGAGATTCATTCGATCTCCCGCTATGACAAGAACGGTCCATGGTGGGCGTGGAACTGGCTGAAGCTTGGCGAGCATTCCGGCACGCATTTCGACGCCCCGCAGCATTGGATCTCCGGCAAGGATTATCCGGACGGCGCCACCGACACCATTCCGGCGCAGAATTTCATCGGTCCGGTCAATGTCATCGACTGTTCGAAGGAGGCCGCCGCCGACCACGATTTCCTGCTCACCGTCGACCACATCAAGGCCTGGGAAGCCAGGCATGGCGCGATCAACGCCGGCGAGTGGGTGGTGATGCGCACCGACTGGTACAAGCGCAACGGCTCGGAAGCCGAATTCCTCAATGCCAACGAAACCGGCCCGCACACGCCCGGCCCGACGGCGGAAGCCATCCAGTTCCTGATCAGCAAGGACATCAAGGGCTGGGGCTCGGAGACCATCGGCACCGATGCCGGCAAGGCCGGCGGCATGGAGCCGCCATTCCCGGCGCATACGCTGATGCACAAGGCCAACCGCTACGGCCTCGCCAGCCTCTGCAATCTCGACCAACTGCCGCCGAAAGGCGCGATCCTGGTCGCGGCCCCGCTCAAGATCGAGCACGGCACCGGCAGCCCGATCCGCGCACTGGCGCTGGTGGCGGGCAAATAGGGCGAGGGCGGTCTTCGGGAGAAGATCATGGTTGCAGGTGATGGTGTAGTGACAAAGGGAACAAAGGGAGAGCGCCGGCCGCGTGGCGCTGGCGCTCTACGGCGCCCCCCTCTGTCCTGCCGGACAGTCCGGCAGGACAGAGGGGGGCGCGAAGGAAAGCAACCTCGCGCACTTGAACTCCGCCTCCCGGCGGGGAGCGACCTTCAATGAATGCCCCCGATCACATCGTCGTCGGCAGCGGCATCAATGCGCTGGTCTGCGCGGCGATGCTCGGCGGCAAGGGCGCCAAGGTGCTCGTGCTGGAGCGCAACGACCGCATCGGCGGCTGCATGCGCACCGAGGAGATCACCGCGCCCGGCTTCATTCACGACGTGATGGCGACGACTTTTGTTCTGTTAATCACCTCTCCGGCATTCGCGGCACTGGGCGCCGATCTCGCCCGGCACGGGCTGGAGTTCTGCCATACCGGCACGCCGACCGGAGTGCTGCGGCCGGATGGTAGCCACGCGGTGCTCACCACCGACCGTGCCGCCAACATCGCCGCGCTTAACAGGATCGCTGCTGGCGACGGCGACCGCCACGCGGAAGATGTCGGCGGCATCGAGCGCAATGCCGGCCTGCTGTTCGGCCTACTCGGCGGCGCGCTCTGGTCCTATCCGACCGCGAAGCTGCTGGCCGGAGACGCCTGGCGGCGTGGTCCCCGCGGGCTTGCCGCCTTTCTCGGCGACGCGCTGGTGCCGGCGCGTAGCTGGCTGGAAAGTACTTATCAGTCGGAGATAGTCCGTGCGCTCTGGGCGCCGTGGGTGCTGCATGCCGGGCTTGGTCCCGAAGACGCCTTTTCCAGCCAGATCGCCAAGGTGATCGCCTTCGCGCTGGAGGCGGCCGGCGCGCCGATCGTCAAGGGCGGGGCGCAGAACCTGCTGTCGGCTTTCGAGGCGCTCATCAAGGAACGCGGCGGCGTCATTTCCACCGAAGCGGACGTTGCCTCCATCCTCATGGCCGGAGGTCGCGCCACGGGTGTGCGGCTGGCCTCGGGCGAAATGGTTCACGCCACCAAGAGCGTCATCTGCTCGGTCACGCCGACGCAGCTTTACGGTCGCCTGCTCGGCAAGGACGCTCCGAAGGGCGACGTCGAAGCGACGCGGAAGTACCGCTATGGAAAAGGCAATTTCCAGATCCACTACGCCCTCGACAAGCCGCCGTCCTGGCGCGGCGAGGGCCTCGACAAGGTGGCGCTGCTGCATCTGACGCCTGGACTGGACGGCGTGTCGAAGGCTTGCAACGAGGCGGCGTGCGGCATGCTGCCCGAAGTGCCGACCATCTGTGTCGGCCAGCCGCATGCGCTCGACCCGTCGCGCTGCCCGCAAGGCAAGGCGATCCTGTGGCTGCAACTGCCCGAGGCGCCGCGCCACATCAAGGGCGACGCCGCCGGCAAGCTGCAGGCACCGGCTGACGGGCAATGGACCGAGGCGCTGCGCGAGGCCTATGCCGATCGCGTCGAAGCGATCCTCGCCAGCCATATCGACGGCTTCAAGGACAGCATCATCGCGCGCCGCGCCTATTCGCCGGCCGATCTCGAAACGATGAACATCAACCTGGTCGGCGGCGACCCTTATGGCGGCTCCTCTGCTATCGACCAGTCGTTCCTGTGGCGGCCGTTCAAGACCAGCCGCAACCACCAGACCGGCATCAAGAACCTCTACCATATCGGGGCCTCGACCCATCCCGGTGCCGGTCTCGGCGGCGGCTCCGGTTTCCTGCTGGCGGGGAAGCTGTGATGGAACAGAAGGTCGCCGAAAAACGCCAGCGCATTTCGACCCTCGGCCAGATCGGCCTGCAGCAATTCGCGCCCTATCTGATGAACCGCATCATGGGCCGCTACAACGCCACCCTGCGTGATGATTTCCGCAAGCAGGGCCTGACGATTTCGCAGGTGCGCACGCTCGCCGTGCTGTCGGTCGCCGACGGCGTCACCGTCAACGACCTCTCGGTCTATACTGTCATCGAGCAGTCGACCTTGAGCCGCACGCTGGACACGCTGGAGGGGCAAGGGTTCGTGCGGCGCGAGCAGGGCGTCACCGACAGCCGCATCCGCCACGTGTTCCTGACCGACGAGGGCCGAGCCGAGTTCACCCGCGCCTGGCCGGCCATGCATGACGCCTTCGAGGCCACGTTCGACGATATCGACGACGCCGAATATGCAGCACTTATCGCCACGCTTTTGAAGATGCTGAAGAACATTCGCAAGCACGACATCTAGATGTACGCGCCGCCGGCTGTCGGCGGCAACGGAAGGAGGCAGAGATGGCTGAACGGTCTTTTGCCAAGGAAGTCGAAAAGCTGAGGCTCGGCGCCGGCGAGGAATTTGCCGGCGAGGGCATTCTCGCCATCACCAAGGCGCTGCTGCAATGCGGCGTCGGCTATGTCGGAGGCTACCAGGGCGCGCCGATCAGCCATCTGATGGATGTGTTGGCCGATGCGCAGGACATTCTGGGCGAGCTCGGCGTGCATTTCGAGGCGAGCGCCTCAGAAGCCACCGCCACAGCCATGCTGGCGGCCTCGGTGCACTATCCGATCCGTGGTGCCGCGACCTTCAAGTCGACGGTCGGTACGAACGTTGCTTCCGACGCGTTGGCCAATCTCGCGTCCGGCGGCGTCACCGGCGGCGCGCTGATCATCGTCGGCGAGGATTATGGCGAGGGCTCCTCCATCATGCAGGAGCGCAGCCATGCCTTCGCCATGAAGAGCCAGGTCTGGCTGCTCGACCCGCGCCCCAATTTGCCATCCATCGTCAAAGCGGTGGAGGATGGTTTCGAGCTGTCGGAAATCTCCAACACGCCTGTCATGCTGCAGGTGCGCATTCGCTGCTGCCACGTGCATGGCCATTTCATCGCCAAGGACAACAAGCGTCCGTCGATGACGGTTGCCGATGCACTCGATGCGCCGCGCCGCGACACCGGACGCATCGTGCTGCCGCCCGCCTCCTTCCTGCACGAAAAGGAGAAGGTGCAAAAGCGCTGGCCGGCGGCGGTGGATTTCATCACCAGGAACAAGATCAACGAGTTCTTCGGCTCGGACCACGGCTCGGTCGGCATCGTCATGCAGGGTGGCATGTACAATTCGGTCATCCGTGCGCTGCAGCGGCTCGGCCTTGCCGACACCTATGGCGACACGGATGTGCCGCTCTACGTGCTCAACGCCGTCTATCCGCTGATCGACGACGAGTTCCTCGCCTTTTGCGAGGGCAAGCAGGCGGTGCTGGTGGTCGAGGAAGGCCAGCCCAACTATATCGAGCAGGCCTTTGCCGCGATGCTGCACAAGGCGGGGCGCGGCACCAGGCTGGTCGGCAAGGAGCATCTGCCGATGGCCGGCGAATATACCGGCCAGGTCATGCTCGACGGCATCGGCGCCTTCCTGCGCGCAGAAGCCCCGCATCTTTTGCCGGGCGAGGTGCGCGCGCCCAACAAGGTTGGCGACGGCGTCGACACGGCTGATCTGATCAACGTCGTGCCAGGCCGTCCGCCCGGCTTCTGCATCGGTTGCCCCGAACGGCCGATCTTCGCGGCGACCAAACTGGTCGAGCAGGAACTCGGCAAGCACCACATCGCTTCCGATATCGGTTGCCATTTGTTCTCGATCATGCCGCCTTTCGAGCTCGGCTCCACCACGATGGGCTACGGGCTGGGGCCCGCCTCGGCCTCGGCGTTCAATTCGCCCGACGCAAAGCGCCGCTCGATCTCCTTCGTCGGCGACGGCGGCTTCTGGCACAATGGCCTGACCTCCTCGATCGGCAATGCGGTGTTCAACAAGAATGACGGCGTCATCGTCATCGTCGATAATTTTTATTCGGCAGCCACCGGCGGGCAGGACATCCTGTCGTCGCGTGCCGGCAATAGGACCAAGTCGACCAAGCATCCGATCACCGAGGCGGTGAAAGGCATGGGCGTCAAATGGTTACGCCATGTCGACCGCACCTATGATGTCGGCAAGATGCAGGACACGTTGCGCGAGGCGCTGACGACGGACGAGAAGGGGCCAAAAGTCATCGTCGCTTCGTCGGAGTGCATGCTCAATCGCCAGCGCCGCGAAAGGCCGCTGGTCGACAAGGCGATCAAGGGTGGGACGAGGGTCGTCAAGCCGAAGTTCGGCGTCGACGAGGACATCTGCACCGGCGATCACGCCTGCATGCGGCTCTCCGGCTGCCCGTCGCTGTCGGTGAAATCGCTCGACGATCCGCTGCGCGACGATCCGGTCGCATCGATCGACCAGAACTGCGTCGGCTGCGGCAATTGCGGCGAGGTGGCGGACGCCGCCGTGCTCTGCCCGTCCTTCTACCGTGCCGATGTCGTGCACAATCCAAGCCGCTGGGACCGTTTCCTGGAAGCGACGCGCCGCGCGACGATCGGCTTGCTGCAGAGGCGGCGCGAAAGCCGGCGCCTGATATTCGCCGATGCTTGAGCCTGTTCCTTCCTTGCATCCCAGGTCCGGTGCTGCCGATGAGCCGGTGATCAAGCTCGCCGTGCTGGCCGTTGGCGGCCAGGGCGGCGGCGTGCTGGCCGACTGGATCACCGATGTCGCCGAGCGCAATGGCTATGTCGCGCAATCGACCTCGGTCGCCGGCGTCGCCCAGCGCACCGGCGCCACCATCTACTATATCGAAATGGCCCGCGACACCGGCCGCCTGCCGGTCTTCGCGCTGTCGCCCTCGCAGGGCGATGTCGACATCTTGATCGCCGCCGAACTGATGGAAGCCGGCCGTGCGATCATCAGGGGGTTCGTCACCCCCAACCGCACGACGTTGATCGCTTCCTCGCATCGCATCGCCGCCGTGTCGGAAAAGATCGAACCGGGCGACGGCCGCGCCTCGTCGTCCAAGGTTCACGCCACGGCGGAAACCGCGTCGAAGCGCTTCATCGCTTTCGACATGGAAAAGATCGCCGCCGACAACGGCTCGATGATCTCGGCCAGCCTGCTCGGCGCGCTGGCCGGCTCCGACGCACTGCCGTTTACCCGTGAAAGTTATGAACAGGCGATCGGCACCGGCGGCCGTGGCGTCAAGGCCAGCCTCGCCGCCTTTAGCGCGGCGTTCGATCGCGCGCGGGGCTTGGCGGCAGCACCTTCGTCAAAGCCGGCGGAGCCAGCGATTGTCGAATCCGCCCAGGGTACTGGGCGCGTGAGCGGTCCGCAAAATCTGCTGCAGGGATGGCAGGCCCTGGTTGCTCGCATCGACCTGATGCCCCTGGCCGTGCGCGACATGGCGCTTCGCGGCCTGAGAAAGGTCGTCGACTATCAGGACATCGCCTATGGCCGCGAATATCTCGATCGGCTGGACAAGGCCGTCGCGCTGGACAGCTCCGGCCACGCTCATGTTCTGTCCATAGCCGCGGCCAAGCATCTGGCCAATGCCATGTGCTATGACGACATGATCCGCGTCGCCGATCTGAAAACGCGCTCGACCCGCGACAGGCGGGTGCGCAAGGAGGTTGGCATCAAGGACGGTTCGGTCCTGCAAGTGACCGAGTATTTCCATCCGCGCATCGAGGAGTTCTGCGGCACGCTGCCGGCGGGGCTCGGCGGCTACATCGAGAACCGGCCCAAGCTCGCCGGCTTTCTCGACCGCCGCATCAACCGTGGCCGCCGCATCCGCACCGACAGCTTTGCCGGCTTTGCCGCCCTGTGGCTCATCGGCGGCCTGCGGCGATGGCGCCGCGGCCTGCTGCGCCATAAGGTCGAGCTTGCCCATCTCGATCGCTGGTACACACTGGCGCTTGGCTACGTGCCGGCAGAGTACGCGCTTGCCATCGAAATCCTCAACTGCCGCCGGCTGATCAAAGGCTACAGCGACACCCATGTGCGCGCCCAGTCGAAATTCGACCGCGTACTCTCTGCTCTCGACCTGCTCAAGGGCCGCGACGATGCCGCCGACTGGATACGCCGCCTGCGCGAGGCGGCGCTGAAGGACGAGAATGGCGACATGCTCGACGGCGCGCTGAAGACCGTGGCGACGCTGGGGTCATCTCCAGTCACCTGAGTTTCAGCGGGTGACCTCCGCCGATCGCGCCGACCAACCGCCTTCGTGACTCTGGCCACGGCAACACGGCTGGCCGCCACCGCTGCATCTCCTCGCTCATCAATCCGCTCTCTTGTGAACGGCGTTCATTTTTAACTTGAACATTGTTCACGTTGTGGTAAGTTGAGGCTATGAACATTGTTCATAGGGAGAAGCGGAAATGTTGAACGGCTCCACAAAAGGCACCGGGCGGGGCCGCTGGCCGAAACGAGCCTAGACTTGCGATCGCCGGGAAGATCAGACGCGGCAAGAAGTTTAACCAGCTCACATTATTACAACGATTGAAACAGCGCATGAAACCGCGGGGATCACCGGAGCATCGCCGCGTGGTTCCGCCCAAATGGGAAATCGCCATGAACACGCACCTCATGCTTTCGCGGCGCTTCGCGCCGCTTTTCTGGACGCAGTTCCTGTCCGCCTTCAACGACAATTTCCTCAAGAACACTCTGGTGTTCCTGATCCTCTTCACACTGGCCGCCGATCAGGCGGCTTCGCTGGTCACCTTGGCCGGCGCCGTGTTCATGGCTCCGTTCCTGCTCCTGTGGGCGCTGGGCGGCGAGATTGCCGACCGCTTCGACAAGGCGCTCATCGCCCGCCGGCTGAAATTTGCCGAGATCGGCGCCGCCGCCGTCGCGGTCGTCGGCATCGCGCTTTCGTCGATCCCGTTGATGACGGCGTTGCTGATGTTCGGCGTCATCTCGGCGCTGTTTGGGCCGATTAAATACGGCATCCTGCCCGATCATCTCGAGCGCAGGGAATTGCCCCGCGCCAACGCCTGGATCGAGTCGGCGACCTTCGCCGCCATTCTTGGCGGCACGATTGTTGGCGGCGTGGTCTCCGCCGACGGCATTGGCGTCGCCGTCTTCGGCCCGATGATGATGATCCTGGCGGTCGGCTGCTGGGCCGTCAGCCGCTCTATCCCTTCGACCGGCTCCGCCGCGCCGAACCTTGTCATCGACTGGAACATCTTCCGCTCGACATGGCGGCAGGTCAGCGAATTGCGCACCGACACGCGCATCTGGCGCGCCGGATTGATGACCTCGTGGTTCTGGCTGATCGGCGCCATCGTGCTTTCGATCCTGCCCACGCTGATCAAGGATCAGCTCGGCGGCAACGAGATCGCGGTCACCGCCTATCTAGCGGTGTTCGCCGTCTCCATCGCCATCGGCTCGGCGATCGCCGCCTGGATGTCGCAGGGCCGCATGGTGCTGCTCCCGGCGCCGGTCGGAACGGCGCTGCTGGCGGTGTTCGGCTTGCACCTTGCCTGGACGATCTGGAGCATGCAGCCCTCGCCAAAAGCCGAAACCCTTGGCCTCTTCTTCGCAGGGCCAAACACGATCCGTGTTGCGATCGACCTCGCCGGCATGGCGATCTCCAGCGCCTTCCTGGTGGTGCCGACCTTTGCCGCCGTGCAGGCCTGGTCGCCCGAGGCGCGCCGCGCCCGGGTCGTCGCCGCGGTCAGCATCGTCAACGCCGGCTTCATGACAATGGGCGGCGTCCTCGTCGCCGCCATTCAGGCCGCGGGCGTCTCTATTGCCAGCGTGCTGTTCGGGCTTGCCGCCTTCAATGCCGTGGCCGCCTGGCTGATGTTGAAATATCTGCCGACCAACGCTTTCTGCGACTTCGTCTCCATTCTCTTCCGTGCCTTCCATCGTCTGGAAGTGGAGGGCCTGGAAAACCTCAAGGCCGCGGGGCCGGCACCCATCCTGGCGCTCAACCATGTCAGCTTCCTCGACGGACCGCTGGCTCTGACTCTGACCGATGAAGAGCCGGTCTTCGCCATCGACTACACCATTGCGCAGGCCTGGTGGATGAAGCCGTTCCTGAAACTGACCCGCGCGCTGCCGCTCAATCCATCCAAGCCGATGTCGACACGCACGCTGATCAAGATCGTGCAGAACGGCGATCCGCTGGTCATCTTCCCCGAGGGCCGCATTACCGTCACCGGCGGGCTGATGAAGGTCTATGACGGCGCCGCCATGGTGGCCGACAAGACCGGCTCGATGGTGGTGCCGATCCGTATCGAGGGGCTGGAGAAAAGCCCCTTCTCGCGGCTGACGGCGCAGCACGTGCGCCGCCGCCTGTTCCCGAAGGTCAGGGTGACCATACTGCCGCCGGTCAAGCTCAAGGTCGACGACGAGCTGAAGGGACGCAAGCGGCGCGCCGCCGCCGGCGCCGCGCTCTACCAGGTGATGTCAGATCTCGTCTTCCGCACCCAGCATATCGACAAGACCGTGCTCGAAAGGATCATCGAGACGGCGACCGAGCGCGGCATGAAGCAACTTGCCGTGCAGGATCCGGTCGCCGGCTCGCTGAGTTACGGCAAGCTGCTCACTGGCGTCGCGGTGCTCGGCGAGAAGTTCGAGACGCTTTATGCCGGACAGGACACGCTCGGTATCATGCTGCCCAACGCCAATGGCGCCTGTGCCGCTCTGCTCGGCGTCATGTCCGCCGGCAAGGTCCCGGCGATGATCAACTTCACCGCCGGTGCCACCAACATCCTGTCCGCCTGCCAGGCGGCGCAGGTAACCACCATCCTGACCTCTCGGGCTTTTGTCGAGCAGGCCAAGCTTGGCGCAATCGTCGAGGAGGTCGGCCGGTCGGTCAACGTCGTCTGGCTCGATGATCTGCGTGCGACCATCGGCCTCAAGGACAAGCTGCTTGGCCTGTTGCGCAAGACTACGCCCAGGGTTGCCCGCAAGGCCACCGACCCGGCCGTGATCCTGTTCACCTCGGGCTCCGAAGGCACGCCGAAGGGCGTGGTGCTCACCCATCGCAACATCCTGGCCAATGCCGCGCAGGCCGCCTCGCGCATCGATTTTCATTCGGGCGACAAAGTGTTCAACGTACTGCCGATCTTCCATTCGTTCGGCCTGACGGCGGGCACGGTGCTGCCGCTGGTGTCCGGCGTTCCCGTCTATTTCTACCCGTCGCCGCTGCACTACCGCATCGTGCCGGAACTGGTCTATGCCTCGAACGCGACGATCATCTTCGGCACCGACACCTTCCTCAGCGGTTATGCGCGCACCGCCCGTCCCTATGATTTCCGCTCGGTGCGCTATTGCTTTTCCGGTGCCGAGCCGGTCAAGGCCTCGACCCGTGAAACCTATATGGAGAAGTTCGGCCTGCGCATTCTCGAAGGCTATGGCGTTACCGAGACGGCGCCGGTGATCTCCATCAACACGCCGATGTACAACAAATCAGGCACGGTCGGAAAAATCATGCCCGGCATGGAATACCGCCTGGAACCGGTGATCGGCGTCGAAGGTGGCGGACGGCTGTTCGTGCGCGGCCCCAATGTCATGGCGGGCTATCTCAGGGCCGAAAAGCCTGGTGTGCTCGAGCCGCTGCAGGACGGCTGGCACGACACCGGCGACATCGTCAGCATCGACGATGCCGGCTTCGTCAGCATTCGCGGCCGCGCCAAGCGCTTTGCCAAGATCGGCGGCGAGATGATTTCGCTGGCTGCCGTCGAAGCATTGGCGGGCGAGCTGTGGAAAGGATCGCTCTCGGCGGTCGCGACAGTGCCGGACTTGCGCAAGGGCGAAAAGCTGGTGCTCATCACCGAAGCCGAAAAGGCGACGCGCGCCGAGTTTCTGGCCTTCGCCAAGGCAAACGGCGCCATGGACCTGATGGTGCCGGCCGAGGTGCGCGTCGTGGCGCATGTGCCGGTGCTTGGCTCGGGCAAGATCGATTTCGTCGGCGTGACCAGGCTGGTGCGCGGCGAAGACTTCGCGCCCGCCAAGGTCGAGGCCGCCTGATCACCGGCAAGAGCGAGACGGCGCCGCGGCAGAAAACGCGGCGTCGCTAGAGCAATTCCAGGAAAAGTGCGTAGCGGTTTTCCATCCGGAATTGCGTGAAAACAAAGAGTTAGAGCGGTTCGGCGATTCCAACAAACACTGAACCGCTCTAGACGTCAGACAATCAGGTTCATCATCGGCTTCACCGCACCTGAGTCCGGAAACACCTTCTCGCCGAGCACTGCGGCCGAAAGTCCGAACTGGTCGGCGAGCAGGCCTTTCAGCACCGCCCTGACATCGCTGGTCGGCGCAAGGTCGCGTTGCTGGTAGAGTTGCGCGGGCTTTAGCCCCGGCCAGTCGGCGATGACGCGCCCGCCCTTGATCGCGCCGCCGGCGAGCAGCACGACGGTGCCGGTGCCGTGGTCGGTGCCGACCGTGCCGTTGATCCGCGCCGTACGGCCGAATTCGGTGATCGCGACGATCGCCGTATCCTTCCAGCGCTCGCCGAGACCTTTTTCGAATTCCTCGAACGCACCATCGAGGCCGCCGAGCAAGGTGGCGAGCCGGCCGGTCGCGCCACCCTCGTTGACATGCGTGTCCCAGCCGTCGAAGGCGAGTGCCGCGACGCGCGGTCCGTCATCGGCCGCGATCAGCCTGGCGGTACCTTGCGCGGCCTGCCGCATGCCGGTGGCGCTGTCGAGACCGCCTCCAGGCTTCATCGCCTTAGCGCCGATCTGGTCGTCGAGCGCCATGCGATCGGCGTCGAGGCCCTTTCGCAGCGCCACCGCCAGCACCGGATCGCGGTGCTGATAGAGATCGAGAACCCGCGTCGCAAGGTCGCCTGCTGGCGCTGGCAGCGATTGCGGCGCCCAGCCGAGCACGGGGGCTGCGCCACGGATCACCAGCGGCGTCGATGGTCCGACGGCCAGGGCGCCAAGCGTCGCCACGCGGTCGCCTGCCGGCAGGTTCTCCAGCGCCCGGTTGAGCCAGCCGGTGGCGACATGGCCGGGGCCGGCAAAACCGCTTTCCAGCACATCCTGCCCATCGAAATGCGAGCGCTCGCGATAGCCGGTCGCCGCCGCGTGCACGACCGCCGCCTGGCTTGCCTTGAACAGGCGCGCAAACACCGGCATCGCCGGATTGACCGCGAAGAAAGCATCGAGCGGCAGCGCCGCATGCGGACCGGAAAGCGACAGGGCGATGTCGCCATGCAGGCCGGCATAGTCGGGGTCGCCGACCGGACCGACCGCCGACAGGCCGTCCAGCGCGCCGCGCAGCACGATGACGACCAGGCGCGGGTCGCGGTTGTCGGCGGCGCGGGCGAAGCGGGGCAGATGAGCCCAGCCAAACAGCGCGCCGCCGGTCACCAAGACGGCGCGGCGGGAAGGGTGAGGGGTTTCACACAGCAGGCTCATGACTTCGTCTCCATGGGAGTTGTCGGCGCCGGACCTATCGCTCGAGCTATCGGCGCTGGAATTCGGGCGCCATCAGCAGCAACGCCAGACCTTGCTGCTTGGACTCGGCGCGGGCGACCGCCTGCCGCGTCTCCGGCGAGGCGGAGGGCCCGATCACCGCGTCGAGCATGTCGTTGGGATTGCCGATATCTTTCACTTGCCTGGCGGCCTGCCATGCGATGTCGAGGCGGATCTTCATGCCTTCGGCCGATGCCCAGCTGTCCGCTCGGTCGGAAAAGCCGTTCGGTCCCGGCGGCTGCCAGAGCGGCTCGCCCAATGCGTTGAGCCAGTTGAGCGACTGGCCGGGATCGTTCGGTCCCGGGCCGGCCGCCCGCCTGATGGCAGCGACATAATCGAAGGGCGAGCGCATTTTGGCCAGGGGCGTCGACCACGCCTCCGGCAGGTCGATGAGCGCCGCCGCCAGTGCCCTGAGATGGCCGTCGCTCTTGACGAACACCTTTGCGAGACGGGCGACCGCCGCCGGCGGCGGGTCATCGGCTATGAAATGCCGGGCAAGTTGCGTGGCGATGTGTTGCGCGGTCGCCGGATGACGGGCGATGTCATTGAGCGCGGTCTCGGCCTGGCCCATGCCGCCGGCCGGATAGGTCTTGCCGAGCAGCACCGCGTCGCCCGGCTCGTGCGCATTGGCGTTGAAGACGGAACTGCCGGGTTCGCCCAGCCGTCCTTCCCGCCCGGCCATCGTCCAGCCGGTCAGGATGCGCGCGAAGCTGGTGACGTCGGCCTGGCTATAGCCGCTGCCGACACCGAGCGTGTGCAGTTCCAGGATCTCGCGGGCGAGGTTCTCGTTGAGGCCGCGCTGCCGGTTCTTGCCGGCGCGGGAGTCCGGGCCGATCGACTGCTGGTTGTCGAGATAGAACAGCATCGCCGGATGCCGCTCCACCGCCACGAGCATGTCGGCGAAGCGGCCGAGCACGAAGGGCCGGATCGCTTCCCGTTCGAAGGCCCCGGCGCTGGCGCGCACGATGTTGGCCTTGGCCACGGAGACGCAGAAATGGTTCGACCAGAAATAGACGAGGCGCTCGACGAAGCCGGCCCCGGCCTGCATTGCCATGTCGAAGCGCGCCTGTGCCTCGGCCCGAAACAAAGTGACTTCGACAGGCGGCACGGCGGGTTTGATCTTGGCAGCGGCCGGGGCAGCGGCCGGCGACATGCCCGGAGCGGCGGGTGGTGGCATGGCCGAAGCCGAGGCTGGCGTGCCCGTTGCCGGCTGCCCTGTCGCCGTTCGCTCCCGGTCCAGCTTGCGTTGGAGATTCGCCGCCATGCTGGCCTGGATGGCAGGCGTGCTTCCCTTGAGATCGGCATAGGTGGGGTCGTCGAGCGATATCATGGCGGCGTCGAGCCGCCGCAGTTCCGCCTTGAGATAGCCGCGTGGGTCGTTCGCCAGCCTGTCGCGGTCGCCGGGTCGGGCTCCGAGGCCGAAGCGGTTGAAGGCGATCAGGGCGGGATCCGGCGGCGCGGAATCTTTAGCCTGAGCTGCCATGTCAGCGCTCCATGGTTGGATCTCATGCGAGGTGCGCGACGCCCGATTGGGCTGTTTCCCCAGCTTCAACCGGGGATAGGCGGCCGGGCGGGCGGGTGCCGCCCGGCCCTTCCCACGCGCTTACCAGCGGCTCCAGCGGTGCCAGTGGCGGTGCGGATGCCAGCCGTAATAAGCCGGGCCGTGCCAATAGCCGTAGCGCGGATACACCACGACACGGTTGGGAACGCAGCGCCCCCAGGGATTGGGATGCCAGCCGGGCCCGCAACCCCAGGCCACATGCTCGATCAGTGCCGGGGCGGCCGGTTGCGCCACCATCGGCATGGCGGCGGAGGTCGCAACGGTTGCTGCGGTTCCGGTCAAGGCGAGGACGGCTGCTGCCGCATACTGTGTCAGGCGGTTCATGACGTTACTCCGAATGTTCTCCGAGAAATGAAGACCTGTTCGCACCGATTGGTCTGGCAGGTCTGCCCTTCTCCCGGTTAAACGGCCTTGCAGGCGTTTTCCGTCGGTCGTCATGGTTGTTTTTTTGGCTCTGCCTTCGGCTGCGGCCCGGCCCGCCTGGCCAGCCCTTCCGCCAGCACGGCGCGATCCGCGGCCGAACCCGCCGCCGCGAATTCGATGATGCGCTGCTCAAGCCGCGTGCGCACGGCGATGTCGGCGTTGCGGGCCCGCTCCAGCGCGGCCGATAGGGCCGCCGTGTCGACAACCGGCTGGCGCAGCAGGTCGGCTGCCTCGCGCCTGGCCTGCTGACCCTCGAGGATGGCCTGGCGGGATTCGCGCCGCACTTCGCGCAGTGCCTTGCGGAACAGCATGCGCTCCTGGTCTGGAAGCCGGCCGCCGGCGGCCTCCAGCGAATAGCCCTGGCCGGACTTGCCGCTTCTTATCCAGATGGCCCCGCCGGCAAGCGCCCCGGCCAGGAAGACATTCAGCACCACCGATGCGATGATGAGATTGCGGCCCGTGCTCATAGGCTCTCCTCGCCGTTTTCGGCATCGGGCCCGGCATCGCCGAACGCCGTTATATTGGCATCCAGCACATAGTGATCCGATCCGGCTTCCGGCGTGACAATGCTCACCAGGGCCAATCCGGCGACGGCGCCCGCCAGACCAATGCCGGCGAGTCCCAGACCCAGCCACCAGAACCGATGGCGCCGGCGCTGGACGAGGTGCCGGCCGGCTGCGCGCAGGATGTTGCCGTGCAGCGCCTTGCCGGGATGCTGGACGCTATAGCTGTCGAGCAGGGCGTCAAGTGTGCCGGCCTGTCGCGAAATGGCCTGGCCCGCTTCGCTTGAAGCAAAAGCTGCGGCGGCTTCGCGTTCCGCTTCCGGCCAGCGGCGCACATCGCCGCCATAGGCATCCGCCAGCGCCGCGAAACGCTTGGCATCCATTGCCAGCCCGTCTTCGATGTCTTCAGCCATTTGTTTTCCCCTTGCACCTCGGTGCCGCGTGCCCACGCGGGTCGGAAACAACGCAGACCAACCGGACGCCCGCAAGGCGGGTTGAACGTACAGTATACGGGCGCGCGCGTTTCTCAGTCATGGCCGCCATCCCCAGCCAGCATCGTCTGCAGTGACCGCCGGCCGCGCGACAGCAGGCTCTCCAGGGCATCGACACTGATCTCCAGGGTCGCGGCCGCCTCGATGTTGGACATCTCCTGATAGTAGACCAGGATGATCGCCTCGCGCTGGCGTGGCGCGATTGCCTGTAAGGCCCGCTCGACCCGATGCCCCTCTTCGCCAGGATGGGAATCGGGAAGCGGAGCGGGGTCGACAATGTCCGGCATCTCGTCGGTCACCAATTCGCGGCGCCGGCGCAGCCGGTCGTAGCAAAGGTTGAGCGTGACTCGGTGAACCCAGGTGTCGAAGCGTGCATTGCCACGCCGCCACTTCGAGGCATGACGCCAGATGCGCACGAAGGTTTCCTGCGCGACATCCTCGGCCTCCGCCGCATCGCCCAGCATGCGCACGGCAAGCGAAAGGATGCGCGGCAGCTTGCGCGCGACGAGCGCCTGCACCGCTGCGGGATCGCCAGCACCGACCCGACGAACCAGCTCCTCGTCCGGATCGGCGCTCATCGGCTGGCGCACTCCCGATATGCATCACACGTCATAGCCTCTTGGTCACTGCTCCGGTTTGGGAGCGGATTTGTGGCTCGGCCTCTCGTCGGCCGTCAGAATGCCGTCGCCATTCTTGTCGAGCCTGGCAAAGCGCTTGGCGAAGAACGCATCGAGCTCGGCCCGGTCGATGAAGCCGTCATGATTGGAATCGATGCGCGCGAAGGATTTGGCCCGGTCGCGCCTGACGTTGCGCTTGGCCTGGAAGGCCTCCCATTCCAGCAGGCTGATCTTGCCGTCGCCGTCCGTGTCGGCGGCCATGATCGCCTTCTCCCGCCGTTTCTGGAACTTGGCCAGTGTGATGTCGGACTTGGCGGCCGACGATGTGCCGGCCGACGATGTGCCAGCCGACGGTGTGGCAGCGGGCGACGCGGCGGCCGGTGGCTGTATCGCTGTCTGGGCCAGAGCCGCGGTGGTCAGCACGCTCAAGGCAGTGGCAAGGATCGAACGGCGTATCATGCTTCACGTCTCCGGTTGGCGCATTGCCATGGCCCAATGCCACGGTCACGCTTCAGCCGTTAAACGTCGTGATCATAAAAATCCGTCGGTCACCAATGTCGATCACGCCGCTTGCCGGCCATGACGGACCGTGGCGGTCCCGGAAGCGGAAGAACACTTCGTCCGGTGCGTCTGGAGTCGCGCCGGCCCGGCCATCCCTTGGCGAAGCGGGAATTACGTCGATTGGTCGGCGGCTACCAGCTGCTCCTGCTTGAATCCCGCATGTTGCGGGGTCCACACATCGCCCTCGCGGTTGAACCAGTGGCAGAGATACATGCCGGAAGCGGCGCCGTCGCTGACCGTCATCCTCGGGCCTCCCGACCTCAGCTTGACGACGTCTCCGGTCTTGAAAGTGTTGGGCATTTGGACCTCCCATGCTGACACCGCGAGTTTCACATCAAACCCAGGTCTCGACAATGGCGGATATGCTTCGCCGGTGTCGCGATCCACTGCACGGGCAGTGACGCAGGTGCTGATTGCAGCATGCAGGTGGACAAGAGGAACTGGTGCCGCTTAGGTGACTCGAACACCTGACCCCATCATTACGAATGATGTGCTCTACCAACTGAGCTAAAGCGGCCCGGGAGGCCAAGGCCTCCAAGATGGGCTGGGTGATAGACTCAACCGGCCGCGAATTCAAGATGCGACTTGGCAAATCATGCAAGAGGCCCGCCGCGATCGAACCCGGGGTTCTGGCGTCCCTGCATGCTGGAATCGCCGACAGATTCCGATTTTGTTTGCCGGAACATCGCGGAGATGGACTTTGAACGGCCCATCGAGGCAGAATGCGGCTGCCCGCCCGTTGATTGATTGGTCGCCTGCCGCTAACCATCATGAAAGCTTGTGGCAATTTGCAGAGGGACCTCGCTTGGACGCGATCGAAAAAGCGATCCGGAACGCCTTGGAAAAGGGCAACGCCGAGGACCGCGCGTTCCGCGAGAGGGTCTATCGTGCGGCCTTCGCCGCGCTCGACCGTGCGCTCCAGGCCAATCCCGGCGTGACCGTGGAAGTCGCCATCAAGCGCCGCAAGGCTATCCAGGCGAAAATCACCGAAATCGAATCCGAGTATCTGCCGGCGGTGCCCGGCGTTGCGCCGCAGATCGACACGCCGGCGGGCGAGGCCGAGGGCGGCGCAGCGCCGGCGATCGAGGCCGGCCCGAGGGTGCCATCGCCCGCCGTCGCCGTCGACGGCCCCGTGCAGCCCGGATCCGACGCGCCGCGCTCGCGCGTGCTGCCGGTGGTTCCCGACATAATGCCGGACGCCAGTCTTCCCGGCGCGCCAGCCATCGACATGTCGGCTCCCGCCGCGCCGGGAGCCGCGACGGAAGTGGCGCCCGACCGCGATGAGCGGCGCATACGCGGCCGGCGCCTGCCGTTGACCGCCATTTTCTTCACGGTCACGCTGCTCGCGGCGATTGGTATCGGACTGTACTTCGCCATGCAGACCGGTGTGTTCAAAACGGCCGCGCAGCTCAATACCGCGCCGCCGGAAGCGCCGCCGACGGTCGAGGACGACGATTTTACCCCGGCCGACGGCGCCAATGCACCGGCAAAGCCCGGTGCCGCGGATCAGTCGCGCGATTGGATCAATGTGTTTTCGCCGACCGACCCGACCCATGTCGCCGCCCCGTCGGACGCCAAGGCCGAGGTGATGAAGGACGACAGCGGGCCGTTCCTGCGCATCCAGTCCGGCGCCTCCGGCTCGGCGATCGCCTTCGACGTCGGGCAGGGCGTGCTGGAAAAGCTCGCCGGCAAGCACGCCGTGTTCGACATCATCGCCCGCGCCGAGGACGGCAAGGACACGCAGATCTCCGTCGACTGCAATTTCGGCGAACTCGGCGACTGCGGCCGCAAGCGCTACGCGGTCGGCCAGCAGAAAAACGAATATCTGTTCGACGTGAAGTTCCCCGACAAGCATCCCGGCTCAGCCGGAACCATCGCCATCAATTCCGATTTCGACAAACAGGGCAAGGCGGTCAACGTCTACGAGATCCGCGTCTCGATCGAACCCTGAACCGTTGCGACCGACATATCGGCCGCTCCTAGCGGTCGAGCAGCGCCTGCAGGGTTTCTATGCGGTCGGCCTCGTTGGCCGGCTTGTCCCAGCGCAGCCGTGAAATCCTGGGGAAACGCATGGCGACGCCCGATTTGTGCCGGGTCGAGCGGTTGAGCCCCTCGAAGGCGACTTCCAGCACCAGGCCGTTGTCGCGGTCGGCGCGCACCGAGCGCACCGGCCCAAAGCGCTCGACCGTGTTGTCGCGGACATATTTGTCGATCTGCCTCAGTTCCTCGTCGGTAAAGCCGAAATAGGCCTTACCGACCGGCACCAGTTCCTCCGCGCCCTCGGCTCCGGACCAGACGCCGAATGTATAGTCGGAATAGAAGCTCGAGCGCTTGCCGTGGCCGCGCTGGGCATACATCAGCACGGCGTCCACCGTGTGCGGATCGCGCTTCCATTTGAACCACGGACCCTTCGGCCGGCCCGCGACATAGGGCGAATCCCAGCGCTTCAGCATCACGCCTTCGATGATCGGATGCGGCGGCGTACGACGCAGGTCCTCGAGCGCCTGCCAGTCCGTGAACTCGACGAAGGGGGAGAGATCGAAGCGGCTGGGATCGAGCGTCCCGATGAAGGCTTCGAGACGGCCGCGCCGCTCGCGGAAGGACAGTCCGCGCAGGTCCTCCGCGCCGATCTGCAGCAGATCGTAACAGCGCATGAAGGCCGGATACTGCTGCTGCATCTTCGGCGTCACCGTCTTGCGGTTCAGCCGCTGCTGCAGGTCCGAGAAGGTTCCCGTCGCCTCTCGCGGATCGCCGACCAGCAACTCGCCATCGAGCGTCGCGGAAAAATGCATGGCGTCGGCGAGATCTGGAAAGGCGCCCGAGACATCGTCGCCGGTGCGCGAATAGAGCCTGCGGATGCCGCCTTCGGCCACCGCCTGGACGCGGATCCCGTCCCATTTCCACTCGGCCGCATAGTCCACCGGATCGAGCTTTTCGAGGTCGCCGTCACCGATCGGATTCGACAGCATGACCGGGCGGAACAGCGCCATCGCCGTGTTGCGCGGTTTTTCGGCCTTGCCTTCCAGCCAGGCGAACAGCGCCGTGTAGGGCAGCGACAGCCCATGCCAGAGCTCCTCGATCTCGGCGACGTCGACTTTGCCGAAATCGGCCAGCGCCTGTTTGGCCAGCCGCGCCGAGACGCCGATGCGCAGGCCGCCGGTCACCAGCTTGATGATGGCAAAGCGCGCCGAGATGCCGGCGCTGTCGAGCAGCCTTGTCAGCACCTTCGGTCCGTCGGAGCGGCTTGCCGCCTGCAGCTTCGCCACCACCTCGCCAAGCGTCGGCTCGCGGTTCGCGATCCTGCCAGGCGTTTGCGGCCAGACCAGCGACACCGTCTCGGCGAGATCGCCGACATAGTCGTAGGAATAGCCGAACAGCACCGGGTCCATGCGTTCGATGACCAGCGTGCGCAGCATGGCCGGCTTGACCGCGGCGATCCTGAGATCGCCGGTGATGGCCGCCAGCGCCAGGCCGCGATCGGGATCCTCGACGCTGCGGAAATAATCGGTCAAAAGCGTCAGCTTGCCGTTGCGCGACGGCGTCAGCACCAGGCGGTCGAGAAGTTCGGCGAAGCGGTTCATGGCGATGAAGACCGCACGAAGGGGAGAGGTCTGCGCGAGGCGCCCCCCTCTGTCCTGCCGGACATCTCCCCCTCCAAGGGCCCGTTGCGCAATATTGCGGGAGGCTTGTTGTGAGGATTGAGGGCGGCCATTTTCGTTGCTTTGGAGGCTTTTC
>NZ_VFVS01000034.1:0-36825 GCF_006442215.1 Mesorhizobium sp. B2-3-11
CCATCGAGGCAGCCGAATGCAAGAACTACTTCGAAAACGCCGGATACGCTTCCGTCAAAACATGAAAGACTCTAGCCCCAGAGATCACTGGGTTCGGCGGTTGCGCTCTCGCTGGATCGGCCGAAATGCTGCGCCTGCGGTGCGCGGGCCGCGGGTGCGGTGCCGGCTCGAGCCGGAGCGGCGTTTATGCCGGCGGCCACGGTCGAGCTCGCGGTGGTTTGGCCGGCGATCGAAAAGACGTCTCGCGCCTGGCCGCCGCCCGCCTGGAACTCCACCACTGTCCCATTGGGCATCGCGGTTTGCCGGCGCAGGTTCTCGCGGGTGAAGGTGTAGCGGTTGCCATCGGCGCCGGTGATGAAGCCGAAGCCCTGATCCTCGTCATAGTGAAGCACTTCGCCGCGCATCGCCCGCTCCCTTGTCGCCACGTCCCTGCCAAGATGTGGCACAGGGCCGAACCGATGGGCAAGCCGCCCATAAGCTACCGCCTTCGCGGCAAATGACGCAAAAATCAGCAGCGAGGCTTTCGCGTCGGTCTTACGACGGCCGCTTCTTCGTCTTCTTGTGCTTAGGCGCGCCGGTATTTTCGAATTTCGGCTTGCCCGGCTTTTTCGCCCACGGCTTTGCCTCATGCGCGGCTGCCGGGCGCTGGTCGGCGGAAGCCGGTGCACGCTTCTCGAACTTGCGCTTCGGCGCGTTCGGGTCGAACGGCGCCTTGCCGCGATGCGGTTTCTTCTCGGGGCTGGGCGGCTGATAGCCGGCCCGCGACAAGTCGGGCGTGCCGTCCAGCCGCCTCACCACGATGTTGCCCTGCAATTTGCGGTCGGGGCCGATCGCGGCGAGAAAACGCTCGGCCCAGTCGGCGGCGATCTGCACGAACGTCTCTTCCGGCTGCATCTTGATGGCGCCGATCTCACGCTTGCTGATGCTGCCGGCACGGCACAGCATCGGGATCAGCCAGCGCGGCTCGGCATTTTGCCGGCGTCCGACCGACAGCGAGACCCAGACGCTGTCGCCGAAATCGTCGCGGCGGCTGGGCGCCTCGTCGCGGTGCGCAAACTTTTCGCCCGCCAGCCTTTCGCGCGAAGGTGTGAAAGGCGCGACGTCCATCAGATCCTCGGGCGCGGAGCGGCTGGCGCGGCACTGGCGCACAAAGGCGGCCGCCACCTGTTCGGCACCATGCCGGCTAAGAAGCGCGTCGATGAACGCACGCTCGTCGTCCTTCACCGGTTCGTCGAAAGCCGGATCGGCAAGGATGCGCTCGTCGTCGCGCCGCATCACGTCGTCGGCCGAGGGCGGGCTCGCCCATGTCGCCGTCAGCTTGGCGCTTTGCAGCAGCCGCTCGGTGCGCCTGCGGGCGCTATTGGGCACGATCAGCGCACTGACGCCCTTGCGTCCGGCACGTCCGGTGCGGCCGCTGCGGTGCAGCAGCGTTTCCGGATTGGTCGGCAGGTCGGCGTGGATCACCAGTTCGAGGTTGGGCAGGTCGATGCCGCGCGCTGCCACGTCGGTGGCGATGCAGACTTTCGCGCGGCCGTCGCGCATCGCCTGCAGCGCATGGCTGCGTTCGTTCTGGCTGAGTTCGCCCGAGAGCGCGACGACGGAAAAATTGCGGTTGTTGAAGCGGGCCGTGAGATGATTGACGGCGGCACGGGTGTTGCAGAACACCAGCGCGTTCTTGGCCTCATAGAAACGCAGCACGTTGATAATGGCGTTCTCGCGGTCGGCCTGGGCGACATTCAGCGCCCTGTATTCGATGTCGAGATGCTGCTTTTCCTCGCCGGCGGCCGAGATGCGCACGGCATCGCGCTGATAGCCCTGGGCGAGCGTGGCGATGGAGCGCGGCACGGTGGCGGAAAACATCAGCGTGCGACGGTCGGCCGGTGCGGCATCGAGAATGAATTCGAGGTCCTCGCGAAAGCCGAGATCGAGCATCTCGTCGGCCTCGTCCAGCACCACGGCCTTGAGCGTCGACATGTCGAGTGAATTACGGGTGATGTGGTCGCGCAGCCGGCCGGGCGTGCCGACGACGATATGGGCGCCGCGCTCCAGCGTCCGCCGTTCGGTGCGCATGTCCATGCCGCCGACGCAGGATGCCACCGTGGCGCCGGTCGGCTCGTAGAGCCATTCGAGCTCGCGCGTCACCTGCAGCGCCAGTTCGCGCGTCGGCGCCACCGCCAACGCCAGCGGCGCCGCTGCCGGGCCGAAACGTTCCGCGCCGTCGAGCAGCGTCGGCGCCAGGGCAAGGCCGAAGGCGACGGTTTTGCCCGAGCCGGTCTGTGCCGACACCAGAGCGTCGGCCTGCCCGAGCTCCAGCACCGCCTTCTGCACCGGTGTCAGGTCGGAATAACCGCGTTTCTCCAGCGCTTGTGCCAGCGCGGGAACAATACCTTCGAAGTTGGACATCTCATTCTTTCGGAATTCAGGGTTCTGCGCTCATCATGGAGCACAAGCCGGGGCTGGCGCCGTGCCAGCCAAACAATCTTGGCCGTTCGTACTTCCTGCCGCCCTTTTTGTACAGGGCAGGCGCGCAGCGCCAAGACGGTTGAGGGGTGTTCCAGCGGAGTGAGGCGTTGGTGTTCCCTGGAGCACCCCCATCCGACCTCGCTTCGCTTCGCGAGGCCACCTTCTCCCACAAGGGAGAAGGGAGAACCGCATTGCGCCCCGCGATTGACTCCTGCCGCAAACCGCGTAAAAGCCGGCATCGAACGGGATCAATCTCGATGCGCGGCCTTTTGATGGCTCTTCTTGCCTTCGACGTCCCCGGCCACATCAGTGGGGCCGGACGCGTTGGTGCATCTTACCGTTCGACCAAAACTATGGCCAAAACCACCACCAAAACGGTGTGATTCCCTTGGCCTAACCACCCTCTCCCGGGTCCGGCCCGGGGGACGGAACCCGCACTTGGCCGGCGGGTTTTCTCCAAGAACCAAGCGGAGAGGGACAGGAGATTTCTATGAGTTTCAAGGTTGCAGTCGTCGGCGCCACGGGCAATGTGGGCCGGGAAATGCTCAACATTCTGGAAGAGCGCGGCTTTCCGGTCAGCGAAGTCGTGGCGCTCGCCTCGCGGCGCAGCATGGGCACGGAAGTGTCGTTCGGCGACCGCACGCTGAAGGTCAGGCCGCTCGACCAGTATGATTTTTCCGACACCGACATCTGCATCATGTCGGCCGGCGGCAACGTCTCCAAGGAGTGGTCGCCGAAGATCGGCAAGCAGGGCTGCGTCGTCATCGATAATTCATCGGCCTTCCGCTACGACCAGGACGTGCCGCTGATCGTGCCCGAGGTGAACCCGGACGCGATCTCGCTGTTCACGCGCAAGAACATCATCGCCAACCCGAACTGCTCGACGGCGCAGCTCGTCGTGGCGTTGAAGCCGCTGCATGATGCCGCCACCATCAAGCGCGTCGTCGTCGCCACCTACCAGTCTGTATCCGGCGCCGGCAAGGAAGGCATGGACGAACTGTTCACGCAGACGCGCGCCGTGTTCGTCGCCGACCAGGTCGACGTCAAGAAGTTCACCAAACGCATCGCCTTCAACGTCATCCCGCATATCGATGTCTTCCTCGACGACGGCTTCACCAAAGAAGAGTGGAAGATGGTTGCCGAGACCAAGAAGATGCTCGACCCCAAGATCAAGCTGACGGCGACCTGCGTGCGCGTGCCGGTGTTCATCGGCCATTCGGAAGCGGTCAACATCGAGTTCGAGAAGCCGATCACCGCCGACGAGGCGCGCGACATCCTGCGTGAAGCACCTGGCTGCCAGGTCTTGGACAAGCGCGAGGATGGCGGCTACATCACGCCGCTGGAATCAGCCGGCGAGGATGCCACCTTCATCTCGCGCATCCGCGAGGATTCGACCGTCGACAACGGCCTGTCGATGTGGATCGTCTCCGACAACCTGCGCAAGGGCGCGGCGTTGAACGCGGTGCAGATCGCCGAACTGCTGGTCGAACGCGGGTTGATCCAGCCGAAGAAGAAGGCGGCTTAGTTTTCGCTCACGGGCCGTATCGCCGCTGCCGCGGCGGGCCCTCCGCGAGGGCGCCGGACGACCGGCGGCCCGCCGTCGCGGGCTTGGCCTTTCGGCCGGATGCCTTTCCTTCTCCCCGTTTACGGGGAGAAGGTGCCCGAAGGGCGGATGAGGGGCAGCGCCGGCCATACCGATTTGGCGCTGCCGAGTCATGAGATTAGCCGTCAAAGCCGCTCTGCGCCGATTTCAACTCGCGCTATCCATACTCAGTTCGCGCAGCACCGCCATCGCCTCCTCCGCCCGCCCGGCCGGCACAAACAGATGGTCGTGGTAAAACCCCGAGACTGGATTGACGCCCATGCCGGCGGCGGCGAGGCGTGCGGTGATGGCGGCGAGGAAGCCGACGGCTTCGAGCGATGAGTGGATGTTCAGCGTGATCATCCGGCAGCGGAACGAAGCCTCCAGCCCCGTGGTCCGGGCGGCTTCCTCGGTCACGATCAGCGTCGTACCCTCGCGCTCGCGAAACACCATCACCGGCTCCAGGCCTTCGGGCTGCGGCACGTGCGGCGCCAGCGTGGCAAAGACATAGGTGCCATCAAGCAATTCCGGCGTCATCGACGCCAACAATGTCCTCAGATCGGTCTCGCCGGTCATTTGTCGTCTCGCCTGGTGCACTGCCCGCTCCTCAATAGCCCGCCATGGACGAATGCCGATAGCTCTGCTGGCAGCAGAGTCGCAGCATGGTGGAAATCGGCGCCAAGACAAATCCAGACACGTGTCGGATCGCCGCCTCACGGCACGTCCTTGGTTCGATCCCGCTGAACACGGGGCTAACCATCAGGAGGGACCACCAATGAGCATTTCTCAAACCGCGCCTGTCTCGTCCGGCGCCCTGTGGACCGGCCGCGTGCTCAGCGGCCTCATCATCCTGTTCATGATCTTCGACGGCGCCATCAAGCTGCCACCGCTCGATATCGTCACCCAGACGATGGTGCCGCTCGGCTGGCCGGCCGACGCCAATGTCGCGCGCATGCTGGGCATCATCGGCCTGGTCTCGACCGCGCTCTACACCCTGCCGCGCACCTCCGCGCTCGGCGCCATCCTGCTCACCGCCTATATGGGCGGCGCCATCGCCACCAATGCGCGTATCGGCAGTCCGCTGTTTTCGCACACGCTGTTCGGCGTCTATCTCGGCATCATCCTTTGGGGCGGCCTCTATCTGCGTGACCCCAAAGTGCGCGCTCTGATCCCGTTCAGCCGGTAGCCGTTCCGCGCCAATCGCTGCCAGGTGTCGTCGCGATCTTCATTCTTCTCGGGATCAAATTAGCCGTCTGAGAGTTAGGGATTTGGCGGCGAGACGGCGATCCGCATGTGAGAGGAACGACAAATGAAGAGAATCCTGACTATTCTGGTACTGACGACGGCGCTCGGCGCCTGTTCGCAAACGGAAAAAGGTGCTGCCGTCGGTGGCCTCGGCGGTGCCGCGGTTGGCGCGGCGGTCGCCAATAATCCGGTGCAAGGCGCGGTTGTCGGCGGTGCCGTCGGGGCCGTAGCCGGTGCGCTGATCGGCCGGGCCAGCGAACCGGGCCGTTGCCGCTATCGCGACCGCAATGGCCATACCTATGTCGATCGCTGCCCAAGCGGTTATTGAACGACCGCATGCCAAAAATGAAGAGCAAACGGCGGGCTTTTGACCCGCCGTTTTCGATCGATGAATTGGCTGCAACTCGTTTGAGGCACTATCACGGCGCGCGCTACAGGAGCTCCCGGACGTATCGCCAGGCGTCCCGCCCCAAACCCGCGTCGGCGCGGTCATTGCCGCCATGGGCATGCGAGCTTGAGCGCGGCGTGTTTTCACCCGGCAGGAGAATGCGGTGGCCGGCGTCGGGAGCCGAAACGAGGCGCGTGGCCTTTCCGGCGTCTTTTCGACGCCGGACGATCGATCGAGCAAAATCCAGGGATGGCCACAGGGCGTCGCCGCCGCCCGCGACCAGCACGATCTCCGCCGAAATAACCTCGACGGGAATGGCGGCCCTGTCCGCTTCCTGTTTGAATCTTGCCAGGCAGTGTTCGAAAAGCCCTCGATAGGACACAAGGCCATCGAGGTAGCATGCCTTCCAATCCGGGTCGGTTGGAACAAACGGGCATGGAACCCCGTTCAGCGTCCATGACGACCGCTCGGGCCAACTGATGCCGTCGCGGCCCGGCCCGATGTTGCCCCAGACCACCGATGTCGGGCTGATCGCGACCACGGCATCGATGCGCGGGTCATGCGCTGCCGCGAGCAAGGATGCCTCGGCGCCCTTGGATGTGCCGACATAGACGATGCGCCGGCACCCCAATCCGACAAGCCAGTCGGTCGCGGCGAAAAACGTCTCCAGGGGGATTTCGCATATGCCTGGGACCTGGCCTTCGCCGCCGAACCAGCGGAGGGCAAGGGCAGAGACGCCCACATCGGCAAACAGTCGTGCGCGCTCGACATCGACGCGGCCGCTCGATCCGCTCAACACCACGACACCTGTCGTGGCATCGACGCATCGCAACAGGGTTCCGGCGACGCCGCCGGACAGGATTTCCTCCGCGACTGCTCGTTCGTCCATCCGATCCTCAGCCGGAAATCAGAAGCTTTCCCAAGGAAAAATCAGAAGCTTTCCCAAGGAAACAGCAAAGGGCAGGTGAGTGACAATTGCAAACAGCAAAACGGCGGGCACAGGCCCGCCGTTCTGTTTGCGCAAGGAATAGGAAGCGATTACTCGGCGGTGGCGGCTTCCGCTTCGGCTGGTGCGGCAGCGGCCGCGGCGACGGCGGCAGCGGCGTCGTCCTGGGCCTTCTTCAGCAGGGCGGCGCGTTCTTGCGCCTTCTTGCCGGGCTCGGCCTTCTTCGGGTTGGAGCGGGCTTCGCGCTTGGCAAGGCCGGCTTCATCGAGGAAGCGCAGAACGCGGTCGGTCGGCTGGGCGCCGTGCGACAGCCAATGCTTGACGCGGTCGGCGTCAACCTTGATGCGTTCGCCGTCCTTCGGCAGCAGCGGGTTCCACGAGCCGAGCGACTCGATGAACCGGCCGTCGCGGGGCGAACGGGCGTCGGCGACGACGACGTGGTAGTAAGGACGCTTCTTCGAGCCCGCACGGGCCAGTCTGATCTTCAGTGCCATTTTCTTTTCTCCTAAAAGCTCTGATTTCGTTGATTGTTCAGGCTGGTTGTCAGCCGGTTTTCGTCACGCCGTTGGCAGCGGCGATCTGTTCGTGGTGCCGGATCACTTCGCGGACGACGAAGTTGAGGAATTTTTCCGCGAAATCCGGGTCGAGATGCGCATCTTTCGCAAGCTGGCGAAGACGGGCGATCTGCTGCTGCTCGCGCGCCGGGTCGGCCGGCGGCAGGCCATGCTCGGCCTTGAGCATGCCGACCGCTTTGGTGCAGCGGAAGCGCTCGGCCAGCATATGGATGAGGGCGGCATCGATGTTGTCGATCGAGGCGCGATAGCCGGCCAGGATGGTGCGGGCGTCGGCCATGTCCTTTTCTTCGTTCATAGCGTCCTCACTTTTTCTTGCCGAGACCGGGCAGGCCGCCACCACCGCCAAGGCCGGGAAGCTTCATGCCGCCAGGCAGGCCGGGCAAGCCGCCGCCTGGGGCGGGCAAGCCCTTCATGCCACCGAGGCCGGCGGCCTGCGCCTGTTTCTGCAAGGCTTCGAGCTGCTTGGGATCCATCTTCGACAGGTCGGGCATGCCACCGCCCATCATGCCGCCCCCGGGCACCATGCCGCCAAGGCCCATCTTGGAGGCGAGGCCGCCCATCATGCCGCGCATCAGCCCGCCGCCTTTGCCCTTGCCACCCATCGCCTTCATCATGTCGGCCATGCCGCGATGCATCTTCAAGAGCTTGTTGATCTCGGCCGCATCGGTGCCGGAGCCGGCGGCGATGCGCTTCTTGCGCGAGTGTTTCAGTATATCGGGATTGGCGCGCTCGGCCTTGGTCATCGAGGAGATGATGGCGAGCTGGCGGCCGAACATCTTGTCGTCGAGGCCGGCGGCGGCCATCTGGTCCTTCATCTTGCCCATGCCGGGCATCATGCCCATGATGCCGCCCATGCCGCCCATCTTCGACATCTGCTGAAGCTGCTGGGCGAGGTCGTTCAGGTCGAACTTGCCCGACTGCATCTTCTTGGCCATCGCCGCCGCCTGCTCGGCGTCGATGTTTTCCGCCGCCTTCTCGACGAGCGAGACGATGTCGCCCATGCCCAGGATGCGGTCGGCGATGCGCTTGGGGTGGAATTCCTCCAGCCCGTCCATCTTTTCGCCGGTGCCGATCAGCTTGATCGGCTTGCCGGTGACGGCGCGCATCGATAGCGCGGCACCGCCACGGCCGTCGCCGTCCATGCGGGTCAGCACCAGGCCGGTGATGCCGACGCGCTCGTCGAAGCTTTTCGCCAGGTTGACGGCGTCCTGGCCGGTCAGCGAATCCGCGACCAGCAGGATCTCGTGCGGGCTCGACACCTTCTTGATTTCGGCCATCTCGACCATCAGCGGCTCGTCGATATGGGTGCGGCCGGCGGTGTCGAGGATGACGACGTCATGGCCGCCGAGCTTGGCCGCCTGCACGGCGCGCCTAGCGATATCGACCGGGTTCTGGCCTGCTATCACAGGCAGCGTCGCGACCTTGACCTGCTCGCCGAGCTGGCGCAACTGCTCCTGCGCGGCGGGGCGCCGCGTGTCGAGCGAGGCCATCAGGACCTTCTTGTTCTGCCGCTCGGTCAGGCGCTTGGCGATCTTGGCCGAAGTCGTCGTCTTTCCGGAGCCCTGCAGGCCGACCATCATGACGACGACCGGAGCAGGCGCGTTGAGGTCGATGGCGACGCCCTCGGCGCCCAGCATGTCGACCAGCTCGTCATGGACGATCTTGACGACCATCTGTCCGGGCTTGATCGACTTCAGCACGGCGGCGCCGACGGCCTTCTCGCGCACCTTGTCGGTGAAGGAACGCACGACCTCCAGCGCCACGTCGGCCTCGAGCAGCGCACGGCGCACCTCACGCAACGCCGCCGAGACATCAGCCTCGGAAAGCGCGCCGCGGCCGGTCAGGCCGTTCAGGATGGAGCCAAGGCGCTCTTGCAGGGACTCAAACATTGATCAACCCACCGCGCGAGAGCGCCTTGGAATCATAGTGATCCCTGTCGGGCCGATGGCCCTCCACGCCTCTTGTGCGCTGCTGCAGCGATTCAAACATTCGTTTTCCTTTCCCTGGCACCCGGATGGTGCCCGAGAGGTAATGCGTTCGCGCCCAGTCTCCAAGCAAAAGCCAGTCCAAGCAAAAGCCCAAAACCAAAAAGCACCCGGGGGCGCACAGCGCTGCCGGGTGTTGGCCTCCAGGATCTGTTTACAGCACTTGGCCTCAAGAGGCTTCGGCGTCCTGGTCGGCTTGCTCGGAGGGATACTCGTCGCGGAATTGGTGGGCTGTAGACAGGAAATCGACGCGAGAGTCAAGGCAAGGCCGGTGTCGCGCCGTTTCCCGGACCGCGATCAGGCCGTACCCACGGCGTTCGGGACCTCGGCCGAGACCCTGAGCGGCGAGCGTGGGTGCAGCAATAGAGCAATCGTCAGCAAGCTGCAGGCGATGCCGATGAGGGCGATGAGAATTGCATCCGACATCATCCATCCCGACCCTTCGAGCGGCTTGGCGGTGAACAAGGCGAAGGAATTGTAGCTCTGCTGATGCGAGATCAGCAGGAAGCCGGTGAGGTTGTTGCCGAGATGGGCGCCAAGTGCTGCGCCGAGATTGCCGGTGGCGTAGACCATGAGTGTCAGAAGCAGCGCGAAAGCGGCGATCGAAACCAGCACGCAGGCATTGATGGCGGCCGACGAACCGCCGCTCCAGTGCAGCGAGGTGAACAGCAGGCCGGGCAGCAGCGCCCAGATGAAAGGGCTGCGGAACCGGCTGGCGAGGCCGCGCAGCAGATAGCCGCGAAACAGCACCTCTTCCGACGAGGTCTGCAGCAAGGTGAGCGCGACGATCGGGATCGCGAACAGCAGCCAGGACGACAGGCTGATCGTGCCGCGAGCGATCCCCGGCGCTAGCAAATAGAGCAGGATTTCGGACAAAGCCGAGGTGATCAGCACCGCGATCAGACCCTTGAGGAAGTCCGGTCGCGATACGCGGCGGCCGGTGCCGAGGAGGGCCGACAGCGGCTCGTCATGCACCCAGCGCATCGCGATCCACAGACCGATCCAGATCCCGGCGAAGGAGGTGAGCGCGCAGACGATGCCAATGGGCGAGGCGAGAAAACCCTCCATGCCATATGGCGAAGCCGTCACCTGCCAGGCGAAGTAGACATGTGTGCCACCCAACAGCACGGCCGCGGTGGTGGCGCCCCAGAGCAGGACGACGATCAGCGTCCCCAGAAATAGACGCAACAAAGTCGTCCTGGCGTTCGGCGTGTTGCGATAGCGCTCGAAGGCAGTGTCGTCGATTGTCACGCTTGTCCTCGATCCGAATCCATCGCTGCTTGATCCAGCTGTCCTTGATCTAGCCGATGGCCTCGGGAATCGGAATCGATATCGCAAACGGATCGTGCGGCACCCAAGCGCCGTCCGGTGCCGGCACGGTCTTCCTAGTGTCGTCAGCCGCCGCTTCGGCGACCTCTGGCCTCTGTCAACGCACCACGTACATGATGCGCCGGGTCTGCGGGTCGACCAGCGTCGGCTGACCGTTCACGTAGACATAGCGATACTTGTAGTCGGGAATTTCGCGCAACTCCACGGTGTCGGGCAGGGTTGCGCCGGTCACCACCTCGCCTTCGAGATAGACGGGGTCGAGGCGATGGGTGTCGACGTAGGTCCTGACCTCGGCCGGAGGCCGGACGACGGTGTCGATCGGCTCGCCGGTGACGATCGCTCCGGTGTACTCGGTGGAATAGTTGCCGATGTCGTCCGGCGGCGAGACGACGGCAACGGCGGAGCGACGCTGCGTCAGCACCACGCGGCTGCCGCCGAAATCGGCGGTGACGTAGTCGGAATAGACCCAGCCCTGGCCGCCGGCTTCTGCGATCGTGCACCATTTGCTGTTTTCGATGCAGCCATTGAGCGTCGCCGACTGGCCGGCGGCCAGCACGCCGATCACCGGATATTGCGGACCCGGGCCAGCGCGCACGTTGAGATCGGTGACCGCCGATACGGCGGTGTCCGCCAATGCGGCGCCCGACATCATGGTGAACACTCCGGCGATTGCGGGAAACAATACGGATTTCATGGTTTCTCTCCGTTTTCGTGATCCCTCGGCTGTGAAAACGGGGCAGCGGCGCATGCGTTCCGGTTAAAACGCGCGAGCCAACTCACGATTTCCCGTGTCTTTCGGCAAGCTGGTCACAAGATCGTGAACAAAGGCCAGTTTCTGCGCCGTCACGTCCGAAATGACGAAGGGGTAGAGGTCGGGCAGGCCCATGCAGCGGTTGATCGAATTGGAGGCTTCCGACAGCACCAGCCAGCGGGCAAGAATCTTGTCGAAGGGCTCGGGCGTCTTTGCAGGCTCCGACGGCGCTGCCTGCAGCCCGCCACCAGTATCGCCCCGGGGCAGTTCGGCCGCCTCCACCGTCTCCAGCCGGCCGAGCGGGAAGTTCAACGCATGGACCATCTCCAGCGTGTCAGTGATGTGCAGATGGTGAGCCCAGGTCTCGGCCCAGTCCTCCCACGGATGCGAGGTGGCGTAGGCCGAGATGTGGTCTTGCTGCCAGTCGGGCGCGGCGCCATTGGCGTAGTAGGCCTTCAGCGCCTGTTCGTAGTCGGCGCGTTCGTCGCCGAACAAAGCGCGGAACGCTTCCAGCCCTTGCGGATCGTCGCGGATCAGGCGGTCCCAGTAATAATGGCCGAGCTCGTGGCGGAAATGGCCGAGCAGCGTGCGGTAGTTCTCGCCCATCTCGACGCGACGTTTTTCGCGCTCGGCTGAATCGGCCTCGGCGACGTTCAGCGTGATCAGGCCATTGTCGTGGCCGGTGAGAATCCGTTCGCCGCCCGGGCCACCGCCGATCGGATCGGCGAGGAAGTCGAAGGCCAGCCCGATCTCGTCCGTCGGGCTTTGCTTGGGCGCCACCGGAAGGCCGAAGGCGAGCAGCGAATAGATGGCGCGCTTCTTCGCCGCCTCGACGCGGATCCAGCGGCGGCGGTTGCCGTCGACCGAGAGGTCGGGGATCAGCTGGTTCAGCACGCAGGCACGGCAGAAGACCTGCCCCGGCTCGGCCATCCAGTTGCAGGCGCATTCGTCGGCATTGGTGCACTGGATGGCGCCGTCGACGCCGGACAGGACAAAGCGCGCGCGCTCAGGATCATAGAGCACGAGACTGCTGCAGTTCAGGCACTGGGCGTTCTCGAAATAGAGACGGTGGCCGCAATGCGGGCAGTCGAAAAGTTTCATCTCGGTCTCAATTCATCAGAAGGGCACAGGATGCATGGCGGCCCGTGCCCAAACGCGAGCCACCGGCCGGTGTTCCGCGGTCCGGCGAGACTATCTCGCTTCGCTGGTCCAGGCGCTCCGATGCGGTCCACGGCCGGCATCAACGTCTTTCATGCATGGCCTCGCCATAATAATCACTTGATCGTAGGCAAATTCCCCGGCATTCGCCAGCATCGCGCCACAGACGGTGACAAATGTGCCTTTCGCTGGCAAATTCGCAATCGGGACGTGAATCAGGCAACCAGGAGAACAACATGGCATTTCTTGCCAAGGGTAGGATTTTAGCAGCCGCGGTGGTGGCGGTGCTGGGGCTGGCAACGGGCGCGCAAGCGGCGGCCAGCTGCGGCAAGACCGGCGCCGGCTTCGATGCCTGGAAACAGGATTTCGCCGCCGAGGCCAAGTCCGAAGGTGTCGGGTCGAGGGGGCTGGCCGCTCTGGCCGGCGCGACCTATGCAACAAGGACCATCTCCGCCGACCGCGCTATCCACAAGGCGTTCAGCGGCTCGGTGGACGATTTCATGAAGCGCCGTGGCGGGTCCGCTATTATTTCCAAGGGCCGTTCGCTGAAGAAGTCGAACGCGGCGCTGTTCAACCAGATCGAACAGAACTACGGCGTGTCGCCGGGCGTGCTGCTCGCCATCTGGGGCATGGAGACCGGCTTCGGCGCCTCGATGGGCAACCAGAACACGGTCTCCGCCATTTTGACGCTTGCCTATGATTGCCGCCGCCCCGACTATTTTCACCCGCACGCCATCGCGGCCCTGAAGCTGGTTGATCGCGGCGCGTTGACCGCCTCGTCGGTCGGCGCCATGCATGGTGAGATCGGCCACACGCAGTTCCTGCCCGGAAACGTCCTGAAATATGCGGTCGGCAGCGGAAACCTGCGCGACAAGGCCACCGCTTTGGCCTCCACCGCCAACTTCCTCAAGGGTCACGGCTGGCGGGCTGGCGCCAGCGCGCAGTCGAATATAGGCGCGATCGCCGGCTGGAATTCCGCAAGCGTCTATCAGCAGGCCATCGCCCGCATCGCCACCGCGATCGACGCCGACTGATCGAAATCTCTCAACAATTCCAGGGAAGGTGTGAAACGATTTCCGTCAGGAGTTGTGTCTAAGCAACATCTCGATGGCGAGCCCGGTCACGGGCTCTCTTCGAGCGTTTGCGCTGCCCCTCATCCGCCTGCCGGCACCTTCTCCCCGTATAGTGACGGGGAGAAGGGATTTGCGGCGATGTTGGCGCTCGTTCTGCAGCGCTGGCGATTGACGAAAGCGTTGATTATGGCGTTTTTCTCCCCGTCACTATACGGGGAGAAATGCCCGGCAGGGCAATGAGGGGCGGCGCCAACATCGACAATTAACGAGTTGGCGGGACGCGGTTCCTGCCGCCCAGCGGCACCAGGCATCGACCGGGACAGCGCATTCCGTCTAGCTGTTGCGGTTGCGCGCGGCCAATGTCCGCAGCCTCAGCGCATTGAGGCGGATGAAGCCGGCAGCGTCCTTCTGGTCGTAGGCGCCACGGTCATCCTCGAAGGTGACCAGCGCGTCGGAATAGAGCGTCTTCCCAGACTTGCGGCCGGTGACCATGACATTGCCCTTGTAGAGCTTCAGCCGCACCATGCCTTCGACGTCTTCCTGGCTCTTGTCGATCATCGCCTGCAGCATCAGGCGCTCGGGCGAGAACCAGAAGCCGTTGTAGATGAGCTCGGCATAGCGCGGCATGAACTCGTCCTTGAGGTGCGCGGCACCGCGGTCGAGCGTGATCGATTCGATGGCGCGATGGGCCACGATCAGGATGGCGCCGCCGGGCGTCTCATACACGCCCCGCGATTTCATGCCGACGAAACGGTTCTCGACAAGGTCGAGCCGGCCGATGCCATTATCACGGCCGAGATCGTTGAGGGCGGCCAGCATGGTCGCCGGCGACAGTTTCTTGCCGTTGAGAGCGACCGGGTCGCCCTTCAGGAACTCGATCTCGATCTCGGTGACGGCATCCGGCGCGTCCATTGGCGACACGGTGCGCTGATGCACGAATTCCGGCGGTTCCACCCATGGATCCTCCAGCACCTTGCCCTCGGACGAGGAGTGCAGCAGATTTGCGTCGACCGAGAACGGCGCATCGCCCTTCTTGTCCTTCGGCACCGGGATCTGGTGCTGTTCGGCGAAGTTCATCAGGTCGGTGCGCGACTTGAACGACCAGTCGCGCCACGGCGCGATGACCTTGATGTCGGGGTTGAGCGCGTAGGCGGAAAGCTCGAAGCGAACCTGGTCGTTGCCCTTGCCGGTGGCGCCATGGGCAATCGCGTCGGCGCCGGTCTCCCTGGCGATCTCGACCAGGTGCTTGGAAATCAGCGGCCGTGCGATCGAGGTTCCCAGCAGATAGGTGCCTTCATAGACGGTGTTGGCGCGGAACATCGGGAAGACGAAGTCGGATACGAATTCCTCGCGCACGTCGACGACGCGGATGTCCTTGATGCCCATCATCTCGGCCTTGCGGCGCGCCGGCTCCAGCTCGCCGCCCTGGCCGAGATCGGCGGTGAAGGTCACGACTTCGGCGCCGAGTTCGGTCTGTAGCCATTTCAGGATGATGGATGTGTCGAGGCCGCCGGAATAAGCGAGCACGACCTTCTTGACGTCTTTGATCTTGGACATTTGGCAGTTCCACGACAGGAGTTCTAGGCGCGCGAGGTATCACGCCGCTTCCAGGCTGCGCAAGGGATGAACACGAGGCAGGTGGGTGACCCAGGATCGAGCAGGGCTGGATCAGCACGCTTGCCGTTCGGCCGCTGGCAAGAAGGGGCGGCATCCTCTATAGCCTGACGTCCCCAACCCAAAGGCCTGCCCATGTCCTTCATTCCCGACACCGCCACGCTGGTCCAGTTCGCCATCGCCACCGTGATCCTGGCGATCACGCCAGGCCCTGACATGACGCTGTTCGTGTCGCGCACGCTGAGCCAGGGTCGGGCCACCGGCTTTGCCTCGATGGCCGGCGCGCTGTGCGGCACGCTGATCCACACCACGCTGGTGGTGGTCGGCGTCTCGGCGCTGATCGTCGCCTCGCCTATGGCTTTCTTCGTGCTGAAGATCTTTGGCGCCGGCTATCTCGTCTTCCTGGCCTGGCAGGCGATCGCCAAGGGCTCGGCCTTTTCGCCGGAAAAGAAGACGGGCCCGCAGATCTCGCTGCTGCGCAGTTGGGCCGCGGGGCTTGGCGTCAACTTGCTCAATCCGAAGATCATCCTGTTCTTCATGACCTTCCTGCCGCAATTCGTGTCCGCGCACGATCCGAATGCGCCCGGGAAGCTGTTCTTCCTTGGCTCCATGTTCATTGTGCTGTCGATCCCGGTGACGGCACCCATGGTGCTGGCGGCGGAAAAATTCTCGGCGGCGATGAAGGCCAGCCCACGCGTGACGCGGGTGGTCGACTATCTCTTCGCCGGCGTGTTCTCGGCCTTCGCGCTCAAGATCCTGACGGCCCAGGCGAAGTAGGAGCTTTCTCGTCCTTCCACCAGCTTCCGGCCCAGCGGCCGGCGCTGAGCCAATAGAAGATGCCGCCGACCATGCCACCACCGAGCACCGCCATGATCGCGCTGGTCTCGGTGACGGCAAAAGCGGAATCGCGGATATTGTCGACGAGGCCCAGGAAAACCCCCGACACCAGCGCGCCCGCCAGCGCGTAGAACAGCCAGTCGCGCCGGCCGAGGATTTCGGCAATCAGGATGACGACCGCGGCCGGCATGAAGCCGAAATAAGCGACAAACAGGGCGACGAAAGGAATTGAAAAATAGAGCGATGCCGTCGCCGCCGGATGGGCTTGCGCCGGCGCGTAACCGAGCGAGGCCAGGAACAGGATGTTGAGGAAGGCGCTCGCCGCCAGCGAGGCGATGGTGTAGCCGAATAGGATGACGGCGAAGCGCACGATATAGGCGACGAGACGGTTCATCAGGGATCACGGCCCGTGAGATGACCGGACTTGTGTCCAGCCAGAAGCCAGTAGACCCAGCCGGCGGCAATACCGGCCGCGGCCAGAAAACCGAGGAAGCCCGGATTGAAAACGAAGCCGCCGGCGGAGCCTGGGACAAAAACACCGAAGGCGATCGACGTGACCGCGCCCGTGACGGCAAAGTAGAACCATCCTCGCAGCGCCAGCCGTTCGGCGACGAAGATCGCTGGGCCGACGATCAGCAGCGCGCAGATCGCCACGGTCAACACGGCGAGCGGGAAGGAGGCCAGCCAGTCGAATGTGAAAATGATCGACCAGTTGCCGTCCTCGATCCCGGCCAGAAGAACGATCAGCAGCACCGGCACCAGGATGGAGGTGAGCACAGCGGCGACGTAGCCGACTGTTATGATGGCGAAGCGCTTCGAGCAGGCGACGAGACGGCTCACACCTCGCCGTGCCCCGCGATCATCATGGCTTCCAGCGCCAGCCGGTCGACCTTGCGCATGCGCTCCGATTCCGACTTCAGCTGGCCGCAGGCGGCCAGGATGTCGCGGCCGCGCGGCGTGCGGATCGGCGAGGCATAGCCGGCATTGTTGATATAGTCGGCGAACTTCTCGATCGTCTCCCAGTCCGAGCACTGGTAGTTGGTGCCAGGCCACGGGTTGAACGGGATCAGGTTGATCTTGGCCGGAATGCCCTTGAGCAGCTTGATCAGCCCCTTGGCGTCCTCGATGGAATCGTTGACGTCCTTCAGCATCACATATTCGAAGGTGATGCGCCTAGCGTTGGACAGGCCGGGATAGGCGCGGCAGGCGGCGATCAGCTCCTTGAGCGGATACTTCTTGTTGATCGGCACCAAGAGGTCGCGCAGGTCGTCATTGGTGGCATGCAGCGAGATCGCCAGCATGACGCCGATCTCCTCGCCGGTGCGGAAAATCTCCGGCACGACGCCGGAGGTCGACAGCGTGATGCGGCGCTTCGACAGGGAAAGTCCGTCGCCGTCGGAGGCGATCAGCAGCGCCTTCTTGACCGCCTCGAAATTATAGAGCGGCTCGCCCATGCCCATCATGACGACGTTGGATACTTTCCGGCCCTCGGCGGGCACGATGGCGCCATCCGGCGTGCCGCGGTCGGGGAAGTCGCCAAGCCGGTCGCGGGCGGTGAGCAACTGGGCGAGGATTTCCTCAGCCGTCAAATTGCGCACCAGCTTCTGCGTGCCGGTGTGGCAGAACGAGCAGGTCAGCGTGCAGCCGACCTGCGAGGAGATGCAGAGCGTGCCGCGGCCTTCCTCGGGGATATAGACGGTTTCGATCTCGACCGGCCGGCCGGCGCCGCGCGGCGGAAAGCGGAACAGCCACTTTCGCGTGCCGTCGGCGGAAATCTGCTCCTCTACAATCTCGGGCCGGGCGACGGTGAAATGCCTGTCGAGCTCGGCGCGTAGGTCCTTGGAGATGTTGAACATGCCGGCGAAGTCGGAAACGCCGCGTACATACATCCAGTGCCAGAGCTGCTGTGCGCGCATTTTTGCCTGACGCTCCGGCACGATGCCTGCAGCGACCAGGGCCTCCGCGAGCTCGGCCCGTGTCAGGCCAATCAGCGACGGTTTTTCGGCCGGCATGGCGCGGGTACGCAAGGCGTCACGGGCACCTTCGGCGGTGAGGTCGAGTGAAAGGGTCATGGTTGCACAGATATAAGCGGTTTACGGCCGATTTCATCCATCGTGCCTGATCTCAAGCGGGGCGCATAGCACAGCTTGGCGGCAGAGTCATGCCGCGGGCGATCGGGCGGCCTGTCCCGCCGCCGGGCAGTGGTGCTCCCCCAGTGCGCGATCGATCACATATTCGTGTCAGCGTAACGGCCGGCGCGCCATCCGCGAACCCAGAGTGGGGCAACTGTGCCCCTGCACAATGGGAGTATGCGGAATGAAATCGATCAAGCTCGCCGTCATTGCCGGCCTCGCCGCCCTGTGCGCCTCGCAGGCGTTCGCCGAGGACACGATGGGCACCATGACCATGATGAAAGGTGGGCAAGTAACGGCGATCATGCCGGACGGGCACATGGGCACCATGATGCCGGACGCGAAGATGGGCGCCGATATGATGAAGATGGCCAAGCCGATCAAGCACTGCATGATGATAATGACCGACGCCAAGGGCAAGGCGTATATGATCGACACGTCGACCAAGAAGGCCCAGGCCGAATGTGAAAAAATGGCCATGTGACGATCTCGCAACGATTGCCCGCCGGCCTGGAGGTCGGCGGGTCGCGGAGCTTTCACTTCGATTGACGGAGGCGCTCTCTGGATCATCCTCACGAGCGGACGCCCAACACCGCGGCCCGTTGATCCCGGCCGATCGTCAGACTCTTGCTTGATCGGTGTCATGCCTGTGTTAGGGCTGGGTTTTCCCCGCGAGGACAGACATGGCCGGCCAATCGCGAAGACATCCCATGCTGCGGCGTTCGCGCGCCATGTGGGCCTCGCGCCGCGTCTGGCAGCCGCGCCTGGTGTTCTGGGCCGGTGCGATCTCGATCGGCCTGATCAGCGTGTTGTTTGCCGTGCTGGCCGACAAGGCACAGGCGCTGTTTCATGTGGTGATCGGCAATGATGGCGGCTGGCGCTTCTATCTGCCACTGGCGATCACGCCGCTCGGCTTTGTCCTGTGCGCGTGGCTGGCGCACGCCTTCTTTCCGGGCTCGCAAGGCAGCGGCATTCCGCAGGCGATCGCCGCCCGGCACCTGCGCGACGACGACGACCGCAGCCATATCCTGTCGCTCAGGCTGGTGGCGGGCAAGATAGCGCTCACCCTTGTCGGCCTGTTCTGCGGTGCGTCCATCGGCCGCGAGGGGCCGACCGTGCAGGTCGGCGCGTCGCTGATGCTGCAGGCGGCGCGCTGGGGCGGCATGGCGCAGGCGCGGGGCCTGATCCTGGCGGGATCGGCCGCCGGCATCGCCGCCGCCTTCAACACGCCGCTTGCCGGCATCGTCTTTGCCATCGAGGAAATGGGCCGCACCTATGAGGCGCGCACCAACGGGCTGGTGCTGACGGCGGTCATCCTGGCCGGCCTCGCCTCGCTCGGCGTGCTCGGCAACTACACCTATTTCGGCCTGTCCAAGGAGACGATCTCGTTTGCCGTCGACTGGCCGCTGGTGATCGCCTGCGGCGTCATCGGCGGCGGCTTTGGCGCCTTGTTCTCGTTGCTGGCGTTGAAGGCGACGCGGCGTATCCGGCGCTGGAGCGCACTGCAGCCGCTGTGGCGCGCGCTGCTGGTGGCGGCGGTCTGCGGACTGGTGGTGGCGGTGATCGGCATCGCGTCGGGCGGGCTGACCTTCGGCACCGGCTACGCGCAGGCGCGCAGCGCGGTCGAAGGCACGCCGCTGCCCTGGTTCTTCTTCGCCGAGAAATTCGCGGCCGGGCTGCTGTCGATGATTTCAGGCATACCCGGGGGCATCTTCGCGCCCTCGCTGGCGGTCGGCGCCGGCATCGGCAGTTCGCTCGGCCAGGTGTTCGGCAGCGGCGCCGGCGTCGCGGCGCTGCTCGGCATGGCCGGCTATTTCGCTGGCGTGGTACAGGCGCCGATGACGGCCTTCGTCATCATCCTCGAAATGACCGGCAATCACGACAATGTCATCGGCCTGATGCTGGCCTCGATGCTGGGTTACGGCACGGCGCGCCTGATTTCGCACGAGCCGCTCTATCACGCCCTGTCGCGGGTCTTCATCGCCGAAGCGATCCGGCGGCGGCGGGCGGAAGCCGCACCGGAATCAGGCCACGGCTGAAAAAGCAAAAGGCCGGGGTTGCGGCCCGGCCTTTGGTTCAAAAACGAAGATAGCCTATTTGCACTTGGCGATCGAGGACAGCGCCGCCGAAATGCCCTTCAGCGAAAAGACATAATTCGTGGGATTGCCGCGGCCCGACTTCGCCGACACCTTCATGTCGGTGCCGGTCTTCATCGCCGCGATCAGCACCGGTTCCTCGGCGGCGTTCTCGACCCAGGCCGATTTTCCGCGCGTGAACATCGAGAAGCTCTTCTTGTCGATGGTGACGGTGGCCTTGGAGCCTTCCTGGAAATTGTAGCCGGCGATGAACTGCGGCTCATAGGATACCTGTTGGCCGGGCCGCTGGCTGACGAAGAAGAACATGTCGCCATGGTCGAGCGTCGGCGGCTGCTTGTCGGTCGGCACGGTCAGCACGTAGCAGACCTTGCCGCCCGACGCCTGGTAACTGTAGGTGCCCCAGGCATTGTGCTGGCCGATCTTGGTCGCCTGCTGCGCCAGCGCCGGCGCTACCGAGGCCGCCAGGACCAGGCTCGAAACTAGTGCAATCAATCCGCGCATCGTTTTTCCCGTATTCCAAATGGTGCGGAGGCGGGCCGCGTGGCGTCCTGCCGTCGCTTCATTTTGATTTAATCTGGGTTACCAAACGGTGAAGTTCCCAAGAGAAAAGGACCTTCACCCCAGGAAACCGCCGCCATTTCCGCGCCGCCGCCTTGTCAGCGGCCGGCACGGCGTCCCTTTGGCGACTTGGAGGCCACGAAAACGGCAAGAGTTTGACTTTTGACCCGCCGCTGAACGCCCCTGTCCAGGGGCTGAGCCGACGTGGCGGGTTCGGCGGGCGGGACTTTAGCCCTTGTCGGCGATGGCGTCCTTGGCGGCCTGCCGGTGCGCCGGCGTGATATGGGCGCTGACGGCGGTGATCGCGGCGGTCAGCACGGCGATGTCGTCGGTGAAGCCGAGGCCGAAGATGAAGTCGGGGATGAGGTCGACCGGCAGGACGAAGTAGCCGAGCGCGGCCACCAATATGCCCTTGGCGCGCAGCGGCGTTTTCTTGTCCATGGCGCAGTAATAGGCGGCGACGACGTCTTCCATGAACGGAATCTGCCGCGCGGCCTGCTTGGCAGTGCGCCAGAACTTTTCGCGCACTTCGCGCTCGCCGCCCAGTCTGTCGCCAAAGCCGAAGAAGTCAAAACCGGATTCTTGCGCCATCAATCTCTCCTAGAGGGTCCCATGCCCATACTGGCGCATGCCCGCGGATCAAAATGTGGTGAAAGCCGAACCCGGCTGCAAGATGCGGGCGCCGATTTGGCGGGTCCGCGCCGGGCCCGTGAGCATGGCCAGTCCGCGTTCAGCCGCCGAAATAGCGGTTCATCTTCTTGGCCAGTTCGATATCGAGCGCCGTGACGCCGCCGGCGTCATGCGTGTTCAACGTCACGTCGACGGTCTTGTAGACATTCGACCAGTCGGGATGATGGTCCATCTTCTCGGCGGCCAGCGCGACACGGGTCATGAAGGCGAAGGCTTCGGAGAAATTCTTGAAGGTGAAGGTGCGGGCGATCGAGGCGCCGTCCTTTGCCAGCGCCCAGCCGTCAAGCGCCGCAAGCGCTGCTTCGGCGGCTTCCCTGCCCAGTTTCTCTCTCGTCATGTCCGCTTCCCGTGCTATTGCGCTGGAGTAGCCAGCATAGCGCCGGATCCATGATAGCGAAGCCCATAAATTCCATTCTTTTCGTCTGTCTCGGCAACATCTGTCGATCGCCGCTGGCGGAAGGCGTCCTTCGCGCAGTGCTTTCGGAGCGCGGATATGGCGGGGATATCGTGCTCGATTCGGCCGCGACCGGCGGCTGGGAGGTCGGCTCCGCTCCCGATCCGCGCTCGATTGCGATCGCGTCGCGCCACGGCATCGACATCTCGCGGCAGCGGGCGCGCAAGATCGTGCCGGAGGATTTTCACCGCTTCGACCTGATCTTCGGCATGGACCGGTCCAACGTCCACGACCTGAAGGCGCTGGCGCCGGCAGCAGTGCGCGATCGCATCCACCTGTTCCTGGACTTCGCCGAGGGAAGGCCGCGCGATGTGCCGGACCCCTATTATGGGGACCGGGAAGCGTTTGCTTCGGTCTATCGCATGATCCGCGAGGCGTCGGAGGCGCTGGCGACACGGCTTGCGGCGCGCGTATCGACGCCGGACAGCGGCCAGGCTTCCTCGACGACATAAGGGCCGCCGCCGACCGAATCACGCGACGACATCAGGACGAAGCGGCCGATGCGGAACGGCAGCGTCGAGAAATTGCCGCGCGCCGACAGATATTGGGCGACGTCGAGCGGGCTCGAATTGCGCAGGCGCGCCAGCGTCACATGCGGCATGAACTTGCGCGGATCGGCGGGAATGCCGAGCCGTTGGCAAATGCGCTCGATCTCGGCCTGAAGGGCGGCCAGATCGGGCGAGGGGGAAGCGCCCGCCCACACCGCATGCGGCTTCTTCTGGCCGAAAGCGCCGACACCCGACAGTGCCAGCGAGAAGGACGGGCGCTGCACCCGGTCGAGCGCATTGGCGATCTCGTCGGCGACATGGCCTTCGACATCGCCGATGAAGCGCAGCGTCAGATGGTAATTTTCGACGTCGATCCAGCGGGCCCCGGGCAGGCCGCCCCGGAGCAGGGACAGCGAAAGGGCGGCATCACGCGGAATTTCGAGGGCGGTGAAAAGACGCGGCATGAAGAGCCTCCCTTCCTCGAATCGAACTGTCATCCCTAGCGAATCATCGATAATCAAATGGAGCAAGTGGTTTGTTGGTCGCAGGCCTTCGCTAAACGTTTCCCCAACGGAAAGCGGCTTTATCGGACATCATGAATCTCCCGGCACCGCCGCGATGGCCTTCTCCACCGTCGGCAGGATGCGCTCGACCATCTGATCGACCCCTCTGGCGTTCGGATGCAGGCCGTCTCCGAGTTGCAAACTGGACTGGCCGGCGACGCCGTCGAGAAAGAACGGATACAGCGTAACGCCGTATTTCGCGGCGAGTTCCGGAAAGACGGCGTCGAAGGCGCTCTGGTAGTCGGCGCCGAGATTGGGCGCGGCGCGCATGCCGGCCAGGAGCACGGCGATCTTGCGCCCTTTGAGCTTGCCCAGCATCGCGTCAAGGTTCTTCCGGGTGATGTCGGGTGAAACGCCGCGCAGCATGTCGTTGGCGCCGAGTTCGAGGATGACAAGCTGCGTCCCGTCCGGCACCGACCAATCGAGCCGCGCCAGGCCGCCGCTGGAGGTATCGCCGGACACCCCGGCATCGGCGACGGCGACGTCATGGCCCCTGGCGCGAAGGGCGGCCTGCAATTTGTCGGTAAAGCCCTCACCCGGCCCAAGGCCAAACCCCGCCATCAGGCTGTCACCGAAGCCGACGATCTTGAATGGCTCGGCGCGCGTCGACGAAATGGCGCCGCAAATGGCGAGGAAAACGATCAGGCCTGCGGCAAAGCGGCGTTTGAAAGACATGCGGCAGGCCCCATATGACAGAGAATTCTTCCGGCGATGGCTTCCGACAGGCAGAGCCTCCCTTTCCATATAGGACGCTTTCATTTTGACAGAAGCCGTCATCGCGCTGAAAGACGTATCCCTGACACTCGGCGAAGGGGCTTCCTCCGTCCATGTGCTGAAGGGCGTCAGCCTCGAAGTGGCGCGCGGCGAGGCGACGGGCATCGTCGGTCCGTCGGGGTCCGGCAAGTCGACATTGCTGATGGTGCTGGCCGGGCTGGAGCGGGTCGACTCGGGTACGGTACGAATCGCCGGCGAGCTGCTCAACGACAAAACCGAGGATCAGACCGCTTCGTTTCGTGGCCGAAACATTGGCATCGTGTTCCAGTCCTTCCACCTGATCCCCAACATGACCGCGCTCGAAAATGTCGCGGTGCCGCTGGAACTGGCCGGCCACGCCGATCCGTTTTCGGTGGCGGAGCGGGAACTGGCGGCCGTGGGCCTTAGCGACCGCGTCACCCATTACCCCGGCGAACTCTCGGGTGGCGAGCAGCAGCGCGTGGCGATCGCCCGGGCGCTGGCACCGTCGCCGCGCATCCTGATCGCCGACGAGCCGACCGGCAATCTCGACCAGGCGACGGGGCGGCAGGTCGCCGATCTTCTATTCGCGAAGGCCGCCGAGCGCGGCATGACGCTGGTGCTGGTCACCCATGATCCGGCGCTCGCGGCGCGCTGCTCGCGCCAGGTATCGATGCGCTCCGGGCGGATCGAAGCGCCGGCGCCGGTCAAGGTCACCGCCTGATGCCGCTGGCGCGGACCTTGAAGCTTGCGATCCGCTTCTCTGTGCGCGAGATGCGTGGCGGCCTGTCCGGCTTCCTTATTTTCCTCGCCTGCATAGCGCTCGGCGTCGCGGCCATCGGCGGCGTCAATTCGGTGGCCCGCTCCATTACCGCCGGTGTCGCCGATCAGGGCCAGACGCTGCTCGGGGGCGACCTTCGCTTCCAGATCAACCAGCGCGACGCCAACCAGGCTGAGCTTGGCTTTCTCGACGGGCTGGGCGTCGTTTCGCATACCGCAGGCATGCGCTCGATGGCGCGCCTGGCCGACGGATCCGACCAGGCGCTGGTCGAGGCCAAGGCGGTCGACGAGGCCTATCCGCTCTATGGCGCGCTGGAAACCGAACCGGCGCTGACGAAGCAGGAACTGTTCGGCGGGCAGTTCAGCGTTTTCGGCGCCGCTGCACCCGACCTCTTGTTCGAACGGCTGCATCTCAAGATCGGCGACCGGCTGAAACTCGGCACCGCCATCTTCGAACTGCGCGCCAAGCTGGTGAGCGAGCCCGACGCTGTTTCCGACGGGTTCGGCTTCGCGCCAAGGCTGATGATCTCGACCGAGGGCCTCGCGGCCAGCGGGCTGATCCAGCCGGGCAGCCTGGTCGAGAACGCCTACAAGGTCCGGCTGCCCGCCGGTGCCGACGAGGCGCGGCTCAAGGCCGTCCAGGACCAGGCGACCAAGGATTTCCCGGAGGCCGGCTGGTCGATCCGCACGCGCAGCAACGCAGCACCGGCGCTGTCTTCCAACATCGAACGCTTCTCGCAATTCCTGACGCTGGTCGGGCTTACCGCGCTGGTGGTCGGCGGCGTCGGCGTCGCCAATGCGGTGCGGGCCTATCTCGACGGCAAGCGCGGCGTCATCGCCACCTTCAAGAGCCTGGGGGCGTCCGGCGGCTTCGTCTTTGCCGTCTACCTCGTGCAGATCCTGATCATCGCCCTGCTCGGCATCGGCGCCGGCCTGGTGCTGGGCGCGCTGATGCCGTTTGTCGCAAGTGCCGCCCTGCAGTCCGTCATTCCGGTGCCGGCGCAAGGCGGCTTCTATCCCGGCGCGCTCGCCATGGCGGCGCTGTTCGGCCTGCTTGTGACGCTCGCCTTCGCGCTGCTGCCGCTCGGCCGCGCCCGTGACGTGCCGGCGACCGCGCTGTTCCGGGAGATGGGGCTGGAAGGCCGCGGACTGCCGCGCCCCGTCTATGTCGTTTGCGCGCTCGGCATCGTGCTTTTCCTGGCGGCGCTGGCGATCCTGTTTTCGGGCGACCAGCGCATCGCCTCGATCTTCGTCGGCGCCACGATTTTTGCTTTCCTGGTGCTGCGTCTCGTTGGCGGACTGGTGCAATGGGCAGCCAGGAAAAGCCCGCGCGTGCGCTTTGTCGCGCTCAGGCTCGCCATCGGCAACATCCACAGGCCCGGCGCGCTGACGCCGTCGGTGGTGTTGTCGCTGGGGCTTGGACTGACTCTCCTGGTGACGCTGGCGCTGATCGACGGGAATCTCCGGCGCCAGATCTCCGGCAACCTGTCGGAGCGGGCGCCGAACTTCTTCTTCGTCGACATCCAGGGCAGCGAAGTCGATGCCTTCTCATCGCTGATCGCAAAGGAGGCGCCGCAGGGAACGCTGGCCAAGGTGCCGATGCTGCGGGGCCGGGTGATGGCGCTCAACGACGTCGATGTCGACAAGGTCAACGTGCCGGCCGAAGGCGCCTGGGTGCTGAAGGGAGATCGCGGCCTGACCTATGATATCAGGCAGCCGGAAAACGCGACGCTGACCGAGGGCAAATGGTGGCCGGACAATTATGCCGGCGAGCCGCTGGTTTCGTTTTCCGACAAGGAGGGCAAGGAAATCGGGCTGAAGCTCGGCGACACCGTCACCGTCAATGTGCTCGGCCGCAACGTCACGGCGCGGATCGCCAATTTCCGCCAGGTCGAATGGGAGACGATGGGCATCAATTTCGTCATGGTGTTCTCGCCCAACACATTCGCTGGCGCCCCGCATGGCTGGATCGCGACGCTCACCGAAAAGAGTGCTTCGAGCGCCGACGACGCGCGCGTCCTCAATGCCGTGACCCGCGCTTTCCCGGCGGTGACGACGGTGCGGGTCAAGGACGCGCTCGACATCGTCAACCGGTTGGTCGGCCAGCTCGGCACGGCGATCCGGGCGGCGGCCGGCGTGGCGCTGATTGCCTCGGTCCTGGTGCTTGCCGGCGCGCTTGCCGCCGGCAATCGGGCGCGCATCCACGACGCGGTGGTGCTGAAGACGCTGGGCGCGACGCGCACCACGCTTATAACGGCCTTCTCGCTGGAATACATGCTGATCGGGCTCGCCACCGCGATCTTCGCGCTTGCCGCAGGCAGCGCCGCAGCCTTGTTCGTCGTCGCGCGCATCATGACCTTGCCGTCGCATTTTATGCCGGAAGTCGCGGTCGCCACGATTGCCTTTTCGCTGGTGATCACGGTCGGCATCGGCCTTGCCGGCACCTGGCGGGTGCTTGGCCACAAAGCGGCGCCCGTGCTGCGAAACCTCTGATTCGCCGCCTTGCGCCGCCTGCCCGGGTTAAATCTTTGTAAGAATGCCGTCTAAAACGGCCGGCGGAGCGGCATTTTTAGCCTGTCACGAACCGTTACAACAGGTTACGGTCTTGTTCTCGACGCGAATAACCATCATATTTCGGCGCAGGCATGCTGGAGCCCCGCCAGCGGCGCCTGGGTCCGCAAGAGGCCCGACACCGGACGGGGCAGAAGCAACAGAGGATTTCCAATGGCTGATCCCATTCGCAATTATCAGACGTCGGCGGTGCCCGGCGTCCGCGCCGACATCGACCAGGGTCTGCGCGCGTACATGATCAAGGTCTACAATCTGATGGGGCTTGGCTTGCTCATCACCGGCCTTGCCGCCATCGGCACGATCATGCTGGCCACCACCGCCGACCCGGCCTCGGCCGTCGCGACGCTGCCGAGCGGCGAGATGCTGACCTCGTTCGGCTATGCGATCTTCGGTTCGCCGCTGCGCTGGGTTGTCATGCTGGCGCCGCTGGCCGCCGTGTTCTTCCTGTCGTTCAGGATTCAGTCGATGAGCGTCGCCGCCGCGCAGACGACCTTCTGGGTCTATGCCGGCCTGGTCGGCCTGTCGCTGTCGTCGATCTTCCTGGTCTACACCACGGCAAGCATCTCGCAGACCTTCTTCGCCACCGCCGCCGCTTTCGGCGCGCTGTCGCTGTTCGGCTACACCACCAAGCGCGACCTGTCGGCGATGGGCTCGTTCCTGATCATGGGCGTGTTCGGCATCATCATCGCGTCGGTGATCAACATCTTCCTGCAGTCGTCGGCGCTGACCTTCGCCGTCTCGGCGATCGGCGTGCTGGTGTTCGCCGGCCTCACCGCTTACGACACGCAGAAGATCAAGGAGATGTATTTCGAGGGCGACGCATCCGATGTCGCCGGCCGCAAGGCCATCATGGGCGCGCTGTCGCTCTACCTCGACTTCATCAACCTGTTCATGTTCCTGCTCCAGTTCATGGGCGACCGCCGCTAAGCGGTATTGGACCATCAACTCTTGGAAGGGCGGCCCAATGGCCGCCCTTTTCTTTTATGTGGGCCTCTGCTGTTGTCGAGGGCACATAAGAGGGCTGCATTGAGAATGAGCAATATCGTGATCAGGCCGGCAACCCCGATCGACCTCGACATAATCACGGAAATCTATGCCGACGCGGTGACCAACGGCACGGCGAGCTATGAACTGGAGCCGCCCAGCCGCGCCGAGATGGGGACGCGATTCGCCACGCTCGCGGCCGGCGGCTTTCCCTATCTGGTGGCCGAGAAGGACGGCGCCGTGCTCGGCTATGCCTATGCCGGCCCCTTCCGGCCGCGCCCGGCCTATCGCTTCATCGTCGAGGATTCGGTCTATGTCGCGCCCAATGCCAAGGGTCAGGGCGTCGGCCTCAAGCTGATGCAAAGCCTGGTTGCGGCGGTGCAGGCGGCAGGCTTTCGCCAGATCGTCGCGGTCATCGGCGATGGCCACGCCCACAGCGCCTCGGTCAGGCTGCACGAGAAGCTCGGCTTTCGCCATTCCGGCCGCCTCGAAGGCTCCGGCTACAAGCATGGGCGCTGGCTGGACACGGTGTTCATGCAGCTATCGCTGAACGGCGGGGCATCGGTGCCACCCGATCCGGATTCGTTGCCGGAGCGGAAATTCCGGAAGGGGGAATTGAAGAATTGAGGAATTGAGGAACTGAAGAATGAAAGAAAAATGGCGCTTACGTCAGACGCCGAGTGTTTTATTCCTCAATTCCTCAATTCCTCAATTCCTCAATTCCTCAATTCCTCAATTCCTCAATTCCTCAATTCCTCAATTCCTCGTTCAAACCTGGACCAGCTTCAGCTTGCTGTCGAAGACGCCAAGCACGCGGCCAAGCTCCTGGCCGCGTTTGAGGATGCGCCCGCCCGCCGCGATGACGGCGAAGGCGCCCTGCTTGCGCGCCAGTTTCGGATCCTTGACGATCTGGAACAGCGGTACTTCGCTGGCGCGACGAAAAACGGAAAAGACAGCGCGGTCGGCGAGATGATCGATGGCGTAGTCGCGCCATTCATTGGCGGCGACCATGCGTCCATAGAGCCTCAGGATCTGGTCCAGTTCACGCCGGTCGAAGCGGACCGGCTGGTCGAGGCGTTCACGTCGCGCCTCGTGTAGCGGGATCAATATTGCGGATGCGTCTCCATCCCCCATCCCGCCGCCGTCATCAGTCATGCCTCGATCCTTCAAAATGAATCTTTGCCAACCAAAGTTGGCCCCTTCGCAACCCAATTGCAAGAGCCGGCGAAGCGAAGCCGGCGGCGAGCCGTTTCCGTCGCGTCCAGTCACGTTTGTGAAACGCATGTTGGAATTGGTGATGCTTCGCCACATTTCTGCCTTTTTTTATCCGCGCTCATGCCCCAATGTCCGACGAATTTACCGGCGTTGCCTGAGACGGTTCGGTCCGGCACCGGCTCGTAAACCCCAAGCCCCCCGCCCACGGGTCTGCGTCGGATCGAACCAACCTCGGCCTTTTCCATGGAAAAGCGCCAGGTGCGACGATCCCAAAACCTAAATGACCGGCGTCAGAAGCAAGCTGACGTCGGTTTTTTCGTTTTTGCACCTTTTTACGCAACTAAGGCGACCCGTGGAACTCGGCGTAAAGCCCCGAGGCGGCCATATCGACTCAATCCGCCGACGTGCTTGCCATTTGCCGCCTCACTTAATAGGGTGTTAAGTGAAACGGAGACGGCAATGCCAGGCGCATCGGACTCCACGGCAAAACAGGTGAATGGTGGGACGGTCGCGCCAGAGACCGGCGGCGTCGGCCCTCGCATCAAGGCATTGCGCACGGCGCGGCGCGTCTCGCTGCGCCAACTCGCAGACATGGCCGGCACGACGGCGAGCTTCATCAGCCAGCTCGAGCGCAATCTGTGCGGCGCCAACACCGGCACGCTGCTCAAGATCGCCGCCGCTCTCGACCTCGGCATCAACGATCTGTTCGAGGACAATGCCCGCCCCCTGCACAAGGTGCTGCGGCGCGAGGAGCGGCCGGTCGTTCCGGTCGGCGTGCAAGGCCGCAAGATGCTCCTGTCGCGGCGGCCGATCCACCAGTTCGAGGTCTATGCCGGACATTTCGAGGTCGGCGGGTCGACCGGCGACGAGACCTATGTCCATAGCGGCGAACACGAAATGTTCATGGTGCTCAAGGGGACGGTCGAGCTGACGCTTGCCGACGAGCGCCATGTGATGCGCGAAGGCGACAGTGTCGAATACGCAACATCGGTGCCGCATCGCACGGTCAATGTCGGCGACACGCCGGCTGAGGTGCTGTGGATCATCGCGCCGCCAACCGCCGGCGCGCTTGAACTCGATCAATACAGGCCCGGAAACCGCTCGCATCCGGGTGAATGAAAACAAATGCGAGTTCAGCAATGGGAGAGTTGATCATGAGACTGAGATTTGGACATGCGGCGTGCGTCGCCGTGCTTATGGCTGCTACCGCCGCGCTCGCACAATCCAAGCCGGTGGCGGGAGAGGTGGCTGAAGGCTCGCTGAAGGGCAAGACGCTGACCTTCGTGTCCTATGGCGGAATCTACCAGGACGGCCAGGTGGCCGCGCTCAAGGAGTTCGTCGACAAATCCGGCGTCAAGCTGCTCAATGACGGCCCGACGGAGATCGCCAAACTGCAGGCGCAGGTCGAGTCGGGCAATGTCACCTGGGACGTCGTCGATACCGACGACCTGCCGCCCTATGTATATTGCGGCAAGCTGTTCCAGAAGCTCGATCTGACGAAGCTCGACGTCTCGAAAATCCCGGAAGGTCAAGTCGGCGAATGCTCGGTGCCGGCGATGAACTACGGTGTCGTGCTGATGTACAACAAGGAAAAGTACGGGGATAATCCGCCCAAGAGCTGGGCCGACTTCTTCGATACCCAAAGATTCCCAGGCGTGCGTGGGATCGACGGCTCCGGCAGCCCGACCGGCGGTTTGCTGGAACAGGCGTTCAAGGTCGCCGGCGGCGACCCGAAGGCGATGACGGTGGCCGACATCGACAAGGCCATCGATGTGGTCCGCAAGCTCGGCCCCGACACCATTTTCTGGAAGACCGGCGCCGAATCGCAGCAGCTCGCCGAATCCGGCGAGGCCGACATGCTGATGATGTGGACGGGCCGCGCCATGACGGCAGTCAAGAACGGTGCCAAATATGCACCCGCCTGGCAGGACTGGCTGGTGGTGATGGATCAGATGACGATCCCGGTCGGCGTCAAGGATACGGATGCATCCTACGCGTTGCTCAATGCCTATCTCGGCAAGCATGCCCAGGAAATATTGGCGGAGAAGACCTCCTACACGCCGATCAACAACGACGCGCAGCCCAAGGTCGACGCTTCCGTATCCGCCTACCTGACCAACACGCCTGAACGCCAGAAGCAGGGCTACAAACAGAATTTCAAGTTCTGGGTGCCGAACTTCGCGGTGGCGCAGGAGAAGTGGTCGGCGCTGATGGCCGGCAACTGACCGGCTGACGGGAATACAGACCGTGAGCGCGTCCAAGCCAACCATTCCTGCTGCCGAAAGGCGCCGGGCATGGCGGCCGTACGCGCTCGCGCTGCCGGCGCTGGTCCTGCTCCTGGCGGTGATCGGCTATCCGCTGCTCACCATCATCCTGCGCAGCCTGTCGGAGCCGGAGTGGGGCCTGCAGAACTATATCTGGTTCTTCAGCATGCCCATCAATCTCACCGTGCTCCAGCGGACCTTCGTCATTTCGATGTGGGTCACGCTGGTGTGCGTGGTCTCGGCCTATCCCTACGCTTATCTGATGACCGCGGTCGGGCCGCGCGTTCGGCTGGTGCTGATGCTGTGTGTGCTGATCCCGTTTTGGGTGAGCGGCGTGGTGCGCACCCTGTCGTGGGTGATCCTGCTCCAGGATTCAGGGGTCATCAACTCGATCCTGCGGTCGCTCGGGCTCGGCGGCGTCAGGCTGATCCGTACCCAGACGGGCGTGGTCATCGGCATGGCGCAGGTTCTTTTGCCCTTCATGATCCTGCCGCTCTATTCGGTCATGAAAGGCATCGACCTCAGGCTGATGCGCGCCGCGCAAAGTCTTGGCGCCCGACCGTCCCGCGCCTTCTTCACCATCTACCTGCCGCTGTCGCTGCCGGGCGTCTATGCCGGGGCGATCATCGTCTTCATCCTGGCGCTCGGCTTCTACATCACACCGGCTCTGCTCGGCGGTCCTCGTTCGACCATGCTGTCCACCCTGGTGCAGACGCAGGTGCTCAGTCTGCTGCAATGGGGCAGGGGCGGCGCGATGGGCGTGGTGCTGCTGGTCACGACCTTCGTGCTGCTGGCGCTTGCCGCGCCGGTGATGCGATCCCGGTACCGGGAAGCGGAGCGGCGCTGATGGAGATGAAGCCGCTCACGCGCGTCGTCCTGGGTCTTGTCTGCCTGCTGGTGGCCATATGGCTGGTGGCGCCGACGCTGGTGGTGGTGCCGATGTCGTTCAACGAGAACAAGTCGCTGGCGTTTCCGCCGCAGGGCTTCTCCTGGCAGTGGTACCAGAATTTTGTCACCAACCCCGATTGGTCGAACAGCTTCCTGAATTCGCTGAAGGTCGCCTCGATCGTCGCGGTGCTGGCAACGGTGCTCGGCACGCTTGCAGCCTTCGGTCTCGACTGCATGAAAGCGCGGCCGGCAAACCTGCTGCGCATGCTGATGTTGACACCGATGGTCGTGCCCGGCGTGGTGCTGGCCATCGGCATCTACGCTGTCTATCTCGATACGCGGCTTGTCGGCACGCTGCTCGGCTTCGTGCTCGCCCACACCATCCTTGCGCTGCCCTTCGTGCTGATTGCCGTCTCGGCCAATCTCGAAGTGTTCGACAGGCGCCTCGAGACGGCCGCGGCGAGCCTGGGCGCGAACGCGCTCACCACGTTCCGCACGGTGACGCTGCCGTTGATTGCGCCCGGCGTGCTGTCAGGGCTGCTGTTCGCCTTTGCCACCTCCTTCGACGAGATTGTCGTGTCGCTGTTCATCACCAATCCCTACCTCAAGACATTGCCGGTGCAGATCTTCGCTTCCATCACGCGCGACGCCGACCCCACGGTAGCGGCCGTCGGCACGATCCTGTTGTTTGCCACCACGATCCTGATCGGCAGCGGCATGCTTCTTCTTGGCCGTGAGCGGAAAGGACGCCAATGAATCCGGGGCAAGAGAGCAGGGGCGCGGCGATCGATCTCAAGTCGATCAGCAAGGCCTATGGCAGCTTCAAGGCGCTGGACGGCGTATCGCTGCACATCAAGGCCGGCGAGTTCATGACGCTGCTCGGGCCGAGCGGCTCCGGCAAGACGACGACGCTCAATGTCGTTGCCGGTTTCACCGAGGCCAGTTCGGGCGCGCTGGAAGTGGGCGGCAAGAGCGTCGTCGGCGTCCCGGCGCACAAGCGCAACATCGGCGTGGTGTTCCAGCATTACGCGCTGTTCCCGCACATGACCGTGAGCCGCAACGTCGCCTATCCGCTCGCCCTGCGCGGTGTGGCCGGAGCCGAGCGCGAACGCCGCGTGCGCCAAGCGCTCGACATGGTCAAGATGGCGGATTTCGGCCACCGCTTTCCCAGCGAACTTTCGGGCGGCCAGCAGCAGCGCGTGGCGCTGGCGCGCGCCATCGTCTTCGATCCGCCGCTGCTGTTGATGGACGAGCCGCTCGGCGCGCTCGACAAGAAACTGCGCGAATGGCTGCAGCTCGAAATCAAGCGCATCCACCGCGAACTCGGCACCACCTTCGTCTATGTGACGCACGACCAGGAAGAGGCGCTGGTTCTGTCGGACCGCATAGCCGTGTTCAACCGGGGCCGCATCGAACAGATCGGCACCGGGCGCGAGCTGTATGACGAGCCGGCGACGCTGTTCGTCGGCAAATTCATCGGCGATTCCACCGTGCTGCGCGGGGCCGCCGCCACCTCCGGCGGGGAGACGGCGATCGACATTGCGGGCCAGAAGGTAGCGACAGCCAAGCGTCTCGCCAATGGCGGCAGGCCGGTCATGCTGCTGCGGCCCGAAAAGCTGGCGCTTGCCCGCCGTGGTGCCGGCGGCGATGGCCGCAACCGGCTCACGGGGCGCATAGGCGAAGCGATCTATCTCGGCTCCGGCTCCAAATACGAGGTCGATCTGGCCGACGGCTCCAAAGCCATCGTGCGCTCGACCCTGGAAGCAGACAGTTTTGCCATCGGAGACGAGGTTGACGTGCTGTTCGCCGGCGCCGACGTGAAGCTGCTCGCCGACGACGACAAGGCCGACCTGACGCTTACCTGAATTTCGGAACGGATTTCAAAAAATGCAAGCCAAGCATAATGGCGACGTGTCGTTCTGGTATGCCGATATCGGCGGCGTTCCCGCTTATCGGCCGCCCTTGCCCGGCGACATCGAGGCCGATGTCTGCGTCGTCGGCGCCGGCTACACCGGCCTGTGGACCGCCTACTATTTGAAGAAGGCACAGCCTGCGCTGCGCGTCGCCATCGTCGAAAAGGAGTTCGCCGGCTTCGGCGCCTCGGGCCGCAATGGCGGCTGGCTGTCGGGCGGTTTCAGCTGGTCGCGCGAGAAATACGCAAAAACCTCGTCGCGCGGCGCCGTGATCGACATGCAACGCGCCATGTTCGGCACGGTCGATGAGGTGATCGCGGTGACGGAAGCCGAGGGCATCGATGCCGATATCCGCCGTGTCGACAACATCACCGTCGCCACCAACGCCGCGCAACTACAGCGCGCCAGGGCAGAATACGAGGAGCTGCTGGGCTGGGAGATGCCGCCGGAGCGGCTGGCCTTCCTCGACGCGCGGGAGGCGCGCCAGCGCATCGCCATCGACAAGGTGCTGGGCGCCTTGGTCGTGCGCAACGTCACGCGTGTGCAGCCGGCCAAGCTGGTCCAGGGTCTGGCGGCCGCGGTCGCGCGGCTCGGCGTGCCGATCTACGAGCAGACGCAGGTGCTGGCGATCGAGAAGGGGAAGGTCACCACCACCAGAGGTATCGTGCGGGCGCAAAAGATCATCCGCGCCACCGAGGGGTTCACGGCGGGCATTCCCGGCTATGAGCGTCTCTGGCTGCCGCTGAACAGCGCCATCGTGGTGACCGAGAAGCTGCCGCAGGAACTCTGGGACGCGATCGGCTGGAATGGTTACGAGGTGCTGGGCGACGCCGCGCACACCTATTGCTACGCTCAGCGCACGCGCGAAGGCCGCATCGCCATGGGCGGCCGCGGCGTGCCCTATCGCTTCGGCTCGCGCACCGATGTGCGCGGCCGGACCCAGCAGGCAACCATCGACCAGTTGCACGAGGTGCTGATCAAGCTGTTGCCGCAGACCAAAGGCGTGCGCCTTGACCATGCCTGGTGCGGCACGCTCGGTGTGCCGCGCGACTGGTGCACGACTTCGGGTTTCGACCGTGAGAGCGGCATCGGCTGGGCCGGCGGCTATGTCGGGCTAGGCGTGTCGAGTTCCAACCTGTCGGGCCGCACCTTGCGCGACCTGGTGCTCGGCCACGACACCGAACTGACCCGGCTGCCCTGGGTCAACCGCACGGTCAAGAAATGGGAACCGGAACCGCTGCGCTGGCTCGGCGTGCATACCATGTACCAGCTCTATCGCATCGCCGACCGGCGTGAAGCAAACGGCTTGGGCCGTACCTCACGCCTTGCGGCCTTTGCCGATCGCCTGACCGGACATTGAAACCATTCGAAGATGTGTAACGGTTTGCGTCTGGAATTGCGCCGAACCCGTGACGCTACAGGTTTCGATCAATGGAGGTCTCGGATCCGGGCTTGTGGATGAAAGCCGCGCCCAGGATGGGACCCGGGAGGCCATCCTTGCCGACCGATTGCAAAAGCACGGCGCAGCCGCCCTTCTTGGTGATCTCGCTCAGCGGCAATTCGTAGCGCTGCGCCTTGCCGTGCCACATGCCGGCGGTCTGGATGCCGGTGACCGCGTTCCAATAGGTCATCTTGCGGCCAGAGTTCTCGCCCTGGCCGATCTTGACCGTCTGCGGTGCGTCGAAATAGACGATGACGACATGGGCGTCGTTCGGGCCGGCGCCGGCATCGCCGGTGTCGATGATGACACGGTCGCCGGTGCGGCTGACCTTGACGGGCACACGCATGCCTTCGCCGGCACGGGCCATGCGGGCAAGCGCGCCATCGACCTCGCCGCGATTGGCGCCGTTGACATGCATGCGGCCGTTCAGGACGGCCTGCGGCGTATAGACGGAACGGCTGCTGAAATAGCGCATGTAGTCATATTGCCGCTCGGTGTTTTCCTTGTGGCTCAGCGTGTCCTTCCAGCCGAGATAATCCCAGTAGTCGACGTGGTAAGCGAGCGCGACAAGGTCTTGCCTGGTGGCGAGTTCGGCGAAGAACGCGTCCGCCGGCGGGCAGGAACTGCAGCCCTGGCTGGTGAACAGTTCGACCACACCAAGCGGCCGGTCGGGCTGGGATTTTTCGGCCTGGACTGTTTCGGGCTCGCTGCCTTGGCCAGCACCGGCAAAAACCGAAAAGGCCAGCGCGAAGGCTGCCAGCCATAATGATCGTCGCGAGGCCATGACCATTCCAATTCCCGCCGGTGATGCCGGCTTTGTTCTGCTTGGCCGAAATATGTGGCAGAACGGGAAGTCAACGGGAAGTCACGTTGCGGTGAAATTTTATCGCTGCAATCGTGAGGTAAGGCCGCAATAGGAGAAGCCACTGCATTTCACGGTGTGGTTCGATCCGGCGGCGGCATCATCCCTATGTGGCAGGTTCTCCTCACCCCCGCCGATCTCTATTGCGATCGAACCGGCCCTGGACTTTGGTCCGGGCCGGTCAGTGCTTTGACGAACCCTGCCTTCATCGCTGCAGGACTGTGGGGCGTGCGGGAGGGGAGTAGGGG
>NZ_VFVS01000035.1:0-19148 GCF_006442215.1 Mesorhizobium sp. B2-3-11
CTGAATGGCGAGATCAAGAATTTCACCGGTGTCGATTCTCCATACGAAGCACCGGAGAACCCGGAGATCCATCTCAACACGCTCGGCAAGTCGCCTGAAGAGATGGTAGATGCCCTGGAACACTGGCTGAACGAGCGTGACATTGCGGAAGATCAATATGACAATGGCGGCGGCATCTGACGACACGTCGATGCTTGAGATCTTCGAGCGGCTGGCGCTAGCGGCCGGGCGTGAGGTCATGCGTGTGTTCCACGCCGGCTGCGCGGTCGACCGCAAATCGGATTCCTCGCCGGTGACCGAGGCGGACCGCGAGAGCGAGAAGATCATCCTCGCCGGCCTGCGTGCGGAATTCCCCGACATCCCCTGCGTGGCCGAGGAGGAGGCGGCGGCCGGTGTCATGCCGGGCGAACTTGGCGAGACCTTCTTCCTCATTGATCCGCTTGACGGCACCAAGGAATTCGTCAACCGGCGCACCGACTTCACCGTCAACATCGCGCTTGTCCGCCATGGCGTGCCCGAAGTCGGCGTTGTCTTCGCGCCATGCAGCGGCCGCTTCTTTTCCGGTCTGCCGGGCAGGGCGGAAGCCCTCGAAATCGATGGCGACTACCAGATCGTTTCTCGCCGGCCGATTTCGGTGAGAACGGCCGCGACGCCGCTGGCGGTGGTTGCCAGCCGCTCGCACAACACGCCGGAAACCGAAGCCTATATTCGCGACCTTGGTGCCGCCGAGATCGTCTCGGTCGGTTCGTCGCTGAAATTCTGCCTTCTCGCCAATGGCGAGGCGGATATCTATCCGCGCTTCGGCCGCACCATGGAATGGGACACGGCGGCGGGTGACGCGGTGCTGCGCGCCGCCGGTGGCACGACACGCACGCTGGACGGCAAGCCTTTGGCCTATGGCAAGCGCAACCAGGCCGATGACGAGGACTTCGCCAATCCGCATTTCATCGCCAGCGGCAGGGTTGCAACCGCAGGACGTATCGAACGTTGAGGTGCCTTCGCCGATAACGTATCCTGTATAGGCGTTCCCTGAGTCGGTAGTTGAATGTCCTTTTTTCAGAAATGCCATGCCGTCATTCTGGGCGGGTTTCCGGTATGGACCAGCAATCGCGACGAAATAGTCCTCAGGATGTTGCTGGGCCTCTACGCCCTCTCTCCCGCCCTTTTCGCCTTCATCGAAATGTCTCCGACGGCCCTGGCATTTGTCGCGGCACTCATGGGCGCTCTTACTCTTTTGACGAAGGGTGCGCGCTTTGGCAGAGCAACGATAGGCCTCGCCGTAACTCTGGCCCTCTTGTCCGGCTTTGTCCTGTCGAGCGCCCTGTGGTCGGTTAATGCGAGCCGCTCTCTCATGGCGGCGAGGGACCTGTTTGGCTACTCGGTCGCCGCCATCCTGCTGTTTGAGTGCATTCTGGCGCTTCCGGGCGCTCAACGCGACCGGCTCGCGCGGGTCTCATTGGTCGGCATGTTGATCGGCCTGGTGTCGGTGATGGGTCGGGAACTGTATTTTGCGTTTTTGACCGAAAATCCGCGATTTGTGGAAAATGTTTTCACCCTCCACAAAATCACGGTCTATGGAGCTTTTTTTGCCGTCATATTTCTTGCCCAGCCGTGGTTTGTCTGGAGGGGGCTTGCGGCTCTCTTTGCCGTGCTGACATTGCTCTACGGTCAATCGACCGGCGTCAATCTGGCGATTGTCTTCGTGGCGGTGATGTTTGTCATGCCCGCCAAATACCGCCAGCACGCCTTGGTCGCATTCTTCGCCGTCTATTTGTCTTTTGCCCTGATCGCCCCCTTCGTCGTCTCGCCGCTGTTCGCCTACCTCAAAACCACGGGATGGCTGGCTTTCTATCCAGGAACCTTCGCCGCGCGACTTGATCTTTGGCAGATGATCTCGCCCCACATTGCGGACCAGCCCGTTCTCGGCCATGGCGCCAATACGATGAGAAACGCGGTCGGGGTTGTGGTGAGTCCCACATATTATGCGCAGGTGGATCTCCCAAGCGCACACAATATCGTATTCGATTTGTGGTACGAGCTCGGAGCGCTGGGCATCATTGTGTATGGGGTGCTCCTGGGCGCGATCATAAGAATGATCGGCGGTTTGAGGGGCCCCTGCCATTTCATAGCCAGCAACTACCTGATCATAGCTGTTGTCGAACTGTCGGTCGACCATCGGATCTGGTTGTCATGGGTGCTGGGCACTTTGGTCTTCACAGCAGGGATCTGCATATTGCAGTGCCGTTCCGTGACCCGGCCGGGAATGGATGACCGGACCACAAGACGCGCGCCGACCGTCTCAAAATAACGGCGCGACGCCCCGACCCGCGCCCCGACCGCTCTAAGCGAACGAGGTGTGTCCGCCTCTGCTATCAGGCGCCTATTCGGCCGCGGCCTGCGCTGAGTTCGAGCCGATATAGTTGCGGATCGTTTCGATGATCCGGTCCTGGTCGGCCTCGCTAAGATAGGGATGCATCGGCAGACACAGGATGCGTTTCGGCAGATCCTCCGAAACCGCAAGACCGGTCGGCGAGCGCGGGTAGTCGCGATAGGCGATCTGCTCATGCAGCGGCTTGACGTAATAAATTACAGACGGGATGCCTTTTTCGCTCAGATGAGCTTTAAGGCCGTCGCGTTTGGGCGTTTCGATCGCGTATTGCGCCCAGGCCGAACGGCTGCCATCCAGGTTGCGGGCCGCGGTGACGATATCGCCCAGGCCTTCTGCATAGCGCTTGGCTACCACCTGCCGCGCTATCATTTCTTCCTCGAGGATGGCCAGCTTCTCGATCAGGATTGCCGCCTGCAGCGTATCCAACCGTGAATTGATGCCGACGCGGATGTTGTCGTATTGCGTCTCGCCCTTGCCGTGGAAGGCGAAGGAACGCAGCGTGTCGGCCAAAGCGTCATCATTGGTGAACATCGCGCCACCGTCGCCATAGCAGCCAAGCGGCTTGGCCGGATAGAAGCTGGTCGAGCCGACGTGGCCGAACGAGCCGCACATCCTGCTTTCGAGCGAACCACCCATGGACTGCGCGGCATCCTCGATCACCAACAAGCCTTCGCGATTGGCGATAGCCATGATCGCCTCGTAGTCGGCGACAAGACCGAACAGGTCGACGGGGATGATCGCCTTCGGCTTCAGTCGGCCTTCTTTCTTGATGGCCGCGATCGCCGCCTCGAGGCTGGCGATGTCGATGTTGTAGGTCTTCGGATCGACATCGACGAAAACCGGCTCGGCCTTGGCCAGCGCCACCACTTCCGCCGTGGCGGCGAAGGTGAAGCTCGGCACGAACACCGCGTCGCCCGGGCCGATGCCGGCGGCAAACAGCGGCAAAAGCAGTGCGTCCGTGCCGTTGGCGCAGGCAACCACATGCTTGACGCCGACATAGGCGGCGAGCTTCTTTTCGAATTCGGCGACCTGGGGGCCAAAGATGTAGCGGCCATCCTCGACAACGTGGTCGATCGCGGCTTTCAGCCGGTCGCGGATTCGTTCGCGCTGCGCGCCAAGATCGATGAACTGCATGTCGGCCTCAATACCTGCCAATAACCGGCCCGCTGGTACCAGACTTGGCGCGGCTGAAAAAGCCGGCTGCGAACCGGGGGTATGGTGCAAGTGTCGCAGCCCGTTACCCGTGTTTTGTCGGTGCATTGCCCAAAAAGCCGGGAATCCGGGCTTGGCGGTGCAATTCAGGCCATTTTTGTCGCGGTTTTTTGGCGCATGGAAACATAAAGTGATCGCTTTCGGGAGCCGATCAGCCGATCTCGTGCCGCCAGGGGGGATTGGCGCCGGCTCGTGATACCGTCACTGCCGCCGCCTTGGCGCCGAGCGCCAATGCTTTGCGGATTGCGTCTTCGGACAGGCTGGAAATCGCCGCCTTCGCCAGCAGGCCTTGCTCATGCAGGGAGGCAAGGATGCCGGCGTTGAACGTGTCCCCGGCGCCGACGGTGTCCACCACCTTGACTGTCTCCGGTATGACGGTGACACGGTGCTGCTTGCTGTAGCCAACGGCACCTTCGCTGCCATGGGTGACGACGATCAGCTTGGGGCCGCGTTCGAGCCAATTGCGCACCACATCCTCGTGCGAACCGGCTTCGCCGAACCAGTGGAGGTCTTCGTCCGACAGTTTGACGATGTCGGCCATCGCCATCATCTCCCGGATGCGCCTGAGGTGCTTGGCCTTGTCGGGGATGAAGTTCGGCCGGATGTTGGGATCGAGCATCATCACGCGGGCCTCATGCTCGCGCCGCATGAACTCCTCATAGGCCGAGCCAGCCGGCTCCGAGATCAGGCTGATGGCGCCGAACAGCATCGCCTCGATCTCGCCGCCGAGTTGCGGCAGGTCTTCGATGGTCAGCATGCGCCCGGCCGTGTTCTCGTCATAGAAGGTGTAGGTTGCCTGGCCGTTGTTCAGCCGCACGAAGGCCAGCGTCGTCGGCCGGGGCGAAGTGTGCGCGTAGGTTGAACTCACTTTGCTTGCCCCGAGCGCGTTCCGGAACTGGCCGCCGAACAGGTCCGACGACAGGCCCGAGAAGAAGCCGGCCGGCGCGCCGAGCCGGCCGAGCGCGATCGCCGTGTTGAAAACGGCGCCGCCGACATAGGGAGCGAAGGCCGGCTCACCCTCGGTGGTGGTGCGCGGCAGCATGTCGATCAGGGCTTCGCCGCAGCAGAGGATCATGGCTTCCTGGTCTCCGGCGGATAGATCACGCCCTTGCGGATGATGATGTTGGCGTAAAGCCGCGGCTCGCTTGTCGCGACGATGGCATGCGCCGATCTGACCCGTGCATAGAAGTCGGCGCCGGCCAGCGCAACCACCTTGCGGCCCGGAGCGCGTTTGGCGCAGATCGCCTCCATTTCATGATGGACGGGGTCGGCAAGCGACGGATCGCCTTTCACCGAGGCGCGAAACAGCGCCTCCGGCACGACATCGTCGACCGGAAGCAGCGTCAGTATCGCGTCGAGTACGGGAATGAGGGCATGGCCGTCGGTCCGGATGAGGCGTCTTGCCTGCTCTTGCGCCGGATAGTTCCCGTCGACCAGGGCGATCTCGTCACCATGGCCCATGGCGCGCAACGTCGCCAGAAGCTCCGGACCAAGCAGCGCCGGAATCCCGATCAGCATTCAGGCGCTCCTGGAGATCGTCGTCGAACCGATCAGGAACCGTTCGGAAAGCGGCAGGCTGGCGCCGCCGAGCGCCCGGGCATGAATGCCCACGGTTCCCTCGCGGACGGTCGGAAGTTTCAGCCCTTCGCCGTCGATCGCACCGATTGCCGTCACGACCGCCTCGACCAGCCTCTGGCGCACGGCCTTCGGCATCCAGCCGTCGATCACCGCGGCCTCGAAATCGATGACCGAGGACGCTGCCACGATGGCGTAAGCGAGCGCCTGCGAGGCGCTGGCGATCCACTCGTCGAGCTCAGCGCCGATCTCCCCCCAATCCTCGGGTGAGGTCCACAGATACGAGGCCTCGACGCCACGCGCATTGAGTGTTTTTTCGAGCATGGCGATCGAGGCCACGTCGATCAGCTGGGTCGGTTTTCCATCCGGCCCGGGCACGGGCATTGAGCCGAGCGCGCCGGCATTGCCGGTCGGTCCGCCGAAGAGCCGGCCGTTGAGCACGATGCCGCCGCCGGCAAAGGCACCGATGTAGAAATAGACGAAGTCCCGCGCCGCGCCCGTCTGGCCGAAGACCAGTTCGGCGCCGCAGGCGGAGGTGGCATCGTTTTGCAGGTAGACCGGAAAATCGCACTGTGCCTGGATGTCGCCCCTGATATCGCGATGGCGCCATTCGTCCATGACGTCGCGCGGCGCGCCGGCGGTGTCGGCCCAGTTCCAAAGTTCGAACGGCATGGCGATGCCGAGTCCGGCAATGCGCTTGTCCTGCGCCGGTGTCAGCTCGCCGCGCATCGTCTTCATGCCCGACGTGACAAACTCGACCGTCTCGCGTGGGGCAGGGTAGCGGTAGGAATGCTGCAGCATGGCGCGCACCTGCCCGAGGAAATCGATCAGCACGAGTTCGGCGCTACGGCGGCCGATCTTGAGGCCGATGAAGAAGGCGCCTTCGGGATTGAGCGCCATGGGGATCGAGGGCTGACCGATCTTGCCACGCAATGGCGCCTGGCGCACGAGCAGGCTTTCTTCCTCCAGTTCGCGCATGATGACCGAGACCGTCTGCGCCGAAAGTCCGGTCATACGGGCAATGTCGGACTTCGCAAGACTGCCGTGCTGGCGCACCAGCGAAAGCACCAGGCGCTCGTTGTGGTCGCGCATGCCGCTCTGGTTGGTGCCGCGGTGAATAAGGCTCTCGTTCGCTTCGGGCGAACCATGCCTCGCAGTGGCGGTCTCCACCCTGTTCCTCCCGTCGTTTCCCCGGCAATGCTTTTGGGCCAGAATGAGTGAACGACGCAAGGCTGTCAATAATAAATAAGAGTGATTTAATTATTGACAGATGCCTTGCTGTGGTGTTCTTTGAGGGGGCATCCGCGCTGGGAGAAGTCGCTTGGATGCCGTGCGGGTGCCGGTTGGCCGGCACTCGAAAATGGTCCACTGGGAGGAAAATCGTGACCAATACAAAACTGTTGAAGTCCACCGTTTTTGCGGCAGCCGCGCTGGGTCTGATGGCGTTCGCTTCGTCCGCATCAGCCGCCGGCGTCGGCGCCTGCCTGATCACCAAGACCGACACCAATCCGTTCTTCGTCAAGATGAAAGAGGGCGCGACCGCCAAGGCCAAGGAACTTGGCGTCGATCTCAAGACCTATGCGGGCAAGATCGACGGTGACAGCGAGAGCCAGGTGGCGGCGATCGAAAGCTGCATCGCCGATGGCGCCAAGGGCATTCTGATCACCGCGTCCGACACCAAGGGCATCGTGCCGACGGTGAAGAAGGCGCGCGATGCGGGCCTGCTGGTGATAGCGCTCGACACGCCGCTCGACCCGATCGACGCCGCCGACGCGACCTTCGCCACCGACAATCTGGAGGCCGGCAAGCTGATCGGCGCCTGGGCCGCCGCCACTCTGGGCGACAAGGCCAAGGATGCCAAGATCGGCTTCCTCGACCTGACCCCCTCGCAGCCGACCGTGGACGTTCTGCGCGACCAGGGCTTCATGATGGGCTACGGCATCGACGTGAAGGATCCCAACAAGATTGGCGATGAGACCGATCCGCGCATCGTCGGCCATGATGTGACGAACGGCAACGAGGAAGGCGGCCGCAAGGCGATGGAAAACCTTCTCCAGAAGGACAACACCATCACCGTCATCCACACCATCAACGAGCCGGCAGCGGTCGGCGCCTACCAGGCGCTCAAGGCCGTCGGCCTCGAAAGCCAGGTGCTGATCGTCTCGGTCGACGGCGGTTGCCCCGGCGTGAAGTCGGTCGCCGAAGGCGTCATCGGCGCCACCTCGCAGCAATATCCGCTGCAGATGGCCGCACTCGGCATCGAGGCGATCGCCGCTTTCGCCAAGGACGGCACCAAGCCGAAGCCGACCGAGGGCAAGAACTTCTTCGACACCGGCGTCAATCTCGTCACCGACAAGCCCGCCAACGGCGTCAAGTCCATCGACACCAAGGAAGGCCTCGCCAAGTGCTGGGGCTGATGCCGGCCTGACCGGAACAAAACCGATCGGCCGGGGGCTTGATCCCCGGCCGCATCGGGTGGACGATGCATCACTGTAAACGCGAATAATCCCGGCGACAGACCGGAAGGCGTGGACGGCGTCAGCGCGTGGCTGAAGCCCTACGGGGAGAAAACATGGCTCAAGTTCAGGAATTCGAGAAGGTTCTCTCGGCCAGCGACACAAGCGTGGCCGCTTTCGACGAGCACAAATCAGCCGTCAAGCGCGTCCAGCATTTTCTGCATTCGACGCCGGCCGCGGTGCCGCTGATCGTGCTGCTTCTGTCGATCATTATCTTCGGCATCACGATCGGAGGGCGATTCTTTTCGTCCTACACGCTGACGCTGATCCTGCAGCAGATCGCCATCGTCGGCATTCTCGGGGCCGCGCAGACGCTGGTCATCCTGACCGCCGGCATAGACCTGTCGATCGGGGTGATCATGGTGATTTCGGCCGTGATCATGGGCAATTGCGCGGTCAGCTACGGCATGCCGAGCGTGCTCGCCGTGGCGATCGGGCTTGCCGCCGGAGCGGCTTGCGGGCTGCTGAACGGGCTGCTGGTCGCCTATATGAAGCTGCCGCCCTTCATCGTGACGCTTGGCACCTGGAACATCGTCATGGCCACCAATTTCATCTATTCGGCCAATGAGACGATCCGCGACACCGACGTCGACAATCAGGCGCCGCTGCTGCACCTGTTTGCCCTGAGCTTCAAGGTCGGCACGGCGGTGCTGACGCTCGGCGTCATCGCTACGGTCGTGCTCGTGCTGGTTCTTTGGTACGTGCTCAACCACACCGCATGGGGCCGTCATGTCTACGCCGTCGGCGACGACCAGGAGGCGGCGAAGCTGTCGGGTATCCAAACCAAGAAGGTGCTGATGACGGTCTACACCCTTGCCGGGCTGATCGCCGCTTTCGCGGCCTGGGTCTCGATCGGCCGCAACGGCTCGATCTCGCCGTCCGCCGCCGTCACCGACTACAATCTGCAGGCGATCACCGCGACGGTGATCGGCGGTATTTCTCTCTTCGGCGGCCGCGGCTCCATCCTCGGCACCTTGTTCGGCGCCATGATCGTCGGCGTCGTCTCGATGGGCCTCAACATGCTGGGCGCCGATCCGCAATGGAAAGTGCTGCTCACCGGCGTGCTGATCATCGGCGCCGTCGCCATCGACCAATGGATCAGAAAGGTTTCGGCATGACCCAGGAGCCCATCCTCACCGCGCGCGGTCTGGTCAAGCGCTATGGCCGCGTCACCGCTCTCGACAATGCCGATTTCGACCTTTACCCCGGCGAAATCCTTGCCGTCATCGGCGACAACGGCGCCGGCAAGTCGTCGCTCATCAAGGCGATTTCCGGCGCGGCCGTGCCGGACGAAGGCGAAATCCGACTCGAAGGCAAACCCGTCTCCTTCAAGTCGCCGATGGAAGCTCGCGAAGCCGGCATCGAAACCGTCTACCAGAACCTGGCGCTGTCGCCGGCGCTGTCGATCGCCGACAACATGTTCCTCGGCCGCGAGATCCGCAAACCCGGCTTTGTCGGCCAGTGGCTTCGCATGCTCGACCGTCCGGCAATGGAAAAGCGCGCCCGCGACAAGCTGACCGAACTCGGCTTGATGACCATCCAGAACATCAGCCAGGCGGTGGAGACGCTGTCGGGCGGCCAGCGCCAGGGCGTGGCGGTGGCCCGCGCCGCCGCCTTCGGCTCGAAGATGGTGATCATGGACGAGCCGACGGCGGCACTCGGCGTCAAGGAGAGCCGCCGCGTGCTCGAACTGATCCTCGACGTGAAGAAGCGCGGTCTGCCGATCGTGCTGATCTCGCACAACATGCCGCACGTCTTCGAGGTGGCCGACCGTATCCACATCCACCGTCTGGGCCGTCGCCTGTGCGTCATCGACCCCAAGCAATATACGATGTCCGATGCCGTTGCCTTTATGACCGGGGCAAAAACACCCCCGGAGGTGGCATTGGCCTGAACTGCCAAGTTGCCGCAGGGTAAGCAGGCGGGAGTATTCTCTAATCGATTGAAAACATGCTGCAATGCACTAGGATAGGCTGGGAGAAACGGTGAAAGCCGGTATGATCAGGCCAAACCGAACGAGAGGCGATATGACATCCGCCATGACGATCGAAGCCCCCGCTCTCGACAATCCCGATCCCAAGACGCTCGCCGAAGAAGTCTTGATGTCGCTCAAATACCGGGTCGGCAAGGACACCACCGTCGCGACCCAGTACGACTGGCTGACCGCCTCGATCAAGGTCGTGCGCGATCGGATCGTCGACCATTGGATGCAGGCCACCAAGGAAGCCTACGACCAGCAGGAAAAGCGCGTCTATTACCTCTCGCTCGAATTCCTGATCGGGCGTCTGATGCGCGACGCCTTTTCCAATCTCGGCCTGATGGAGAATATGCGTGAGGCGCTGTCGTCGCTCGGCGTCGACCTCGACCTGATCGCGGCGCTCGAGCCGGACGCTGCCCTCGGCAATGGCGGCCTCGGACGGCTCGCCGCCTGCTTCATGGAAAGCATGGCGACCGTCGACATTCCCGCGCATGGCTACGGCATCCGCTATGCCAACGGCATGTTCCGCCAGGAAATCCATGACGGCTGGCAGGTCGAACTGCCCGAGACCTGGCTTGACCATGGCAACCCTTGGGAGTTCGAGCGCCGCGAGCGCTCCTTCGAAGTCGGCTTCGGCGGTTCGGTCGAATCGATCACCTCCAGGGAAGGGCGCTTCGAACGCCATGTCTGGAAGCCGAGGGAACATGTTCTGGCGGTCGCCTACGATACGCCCGTGGCCGGCTGGCGCGCCAAGCGCGTCAACACGCTGCGGCTGTGGTCGGGCATGCCGATCGATCCGATCCTGCTCGACAAGTTCAATGCCGGCGACCACATGGGGGCGCTGGCTGAAAGCAACAAGGCCGATGCGCTGTCGCGCGTGCTCTATCCAGCCGATTCCCACATGGCCGGGCAGGAGCTCAGGCTGCGCCAGGAATACTTCTTCTCGACCGCTTCGCTGCAGGACATCGTCCAGCGCCATCTCAGCCAATATGGCGACCTGAAGTCGCTGCCCGACAAGGCCGCGATCCACCTCAACGACACCCATCCGGCGATCGCCGTGCCTGAACTGATGCGGCTCGTGATGGATGTCCATGGCATGGATTTCGATCTCGCCTGGGACATCACCAAGCGCACCTTCGGCTACACCAACCATACGCTGCTGCCCGAGGCGCTGGAAAGCTGGTCGGTGCCGCTGTTCGAGCGGCTCCTGCCGCGCCACATGCAGATCGTCTACGCCATCAACGCGCAGGTGCTACTCGAAGCCCGCGCCACCGACCAATTCTCGGACGAGCAGATCAGCCGCATCTCGCTGATCCAGGAGAATGGCGACCGCCGGGTGCGCATGGGTAATTTGGCCTTTGTCGGTTCGCATTCGATCAACGGCGTGTCGGCGCTGCACACCGAATTGATGAAGGAGACGGTCTTCGCCGACCTCCACAAACTTTATCCCGATCGCATCAACAACAAGACCAACGGCATCACGCCGCGGCGCTGGCTCATCCAGTGCAATCCGGGCCTCACCGCGCTTGCCCGCGAGGCGATCGGCGACCGCTTCATGGATGACATCGAGGCGATCAAGGGGCTCAATCCTTTCGCCGGCGACACTGCCTTCCGCGAAAAATTCGCCGCCGTGAAGCGCCAGAACAAGGTGAGGCTTGCCAATCTGGTAGCCGATCGCCTCGGCATCAAGCTCGACCCTTCGGCGCTCTTCGACATCCAGGTCAAGCGCATCCACGAATACAAGCGCCAACTCCTCAACATCCTCGAAGCAATCGCGCTCTATGACCAGATCCGTTCGCATCCCGAGCGCGACTGGATGCCGCGCGTGAAATTCTTCGGCGGCAAGGCCGCGCCCAGCTACCACAACGCCAAGCTGATCATCAAACTGGCCAACGATGTCGCCAGGGTGATCAACAGCGACCCTTCGGTGCGCGGCCTGCTGAAGGTCGTGTTCGTACCGAACTACAACGTCAGCCTGGCCGAGGTGCTGATGCCGGCCGCCGATCTTTCCGAGCAGATCTCGACCGCAGGCATGGAAGCGTCGGGGACCGGCAACATGAAGTTCGCGCTGAACGGCGCGCTGACCATCGGCACGCTTGATGGCGCCAATGTCGAGATCAAGGAGCATGTCGGCGACGACAACATCTTCATCTTCGGCCTCACCACCGAAGAAGTCGCTGAGCGGCGCAACAATGGCTATAATCCGCGCGGCGTCATCGAAGCATCCTCGGAACTGGCGCAGGCGGTTGCGGCGGTTTCGTCGGGCGTCTTCTCGCCCGATGATCCCAATCGCTACCGCGACCTCATCAACGGTCTCTACGACACCGACTGGTTCATGGTCGCGGCGGATTTCGACGCCTATGCCGCCTGCCAGCGCGAAGTCGATGCTGTCTGGCGCAACAGCCCGGATTGGTACGCGCGCGCCATCCGCAACGTCGCCCGCGTCGGCTGGTTCTCCTCCGATCGCACGATCCGTCAATACGCGAAAGAAATCTGGAACGTGCCGGTCTGATGTGATTGCATGAGCCACGAACAATGTGGTCCCGGTGATGCGAGTTGAATGCCCAATTCACATCGCTAGAAATGAATAGCTGGTGCCCTGGGAGGGACGCTGCCTGATGAGGAAGCCGCACACGACCGCTGCGACAAGCGGGCCGGACGGACTGGCGCCAGCCAGCGATGTTGCGGCGATTGTCGCCGGTACGCACGGCAATCCCTTTGCGGTTCTCGGTGTCCAGGAGGCCGGCAAGACCCTGTTCGCGCGCTGCTTCGTTCCGCACGCGCAGTCCGTCACCGCCTACACGCTGACCGGCATCGAGGCGGGCGAATTGACCAGGCGCGACGACGCCGGTTTCTTCGAGGGCAAGCTGTCGATCAGGAAGCGCCAACCGCTTCGCTACCACGCGCGCAATGCCGGCGGCGGCTGGTGGCTGACCGATCCCTATTCGTTCGGCCCGGTGCTCGGGCCGATGGACGATTACTACATCGCCGAAGGTTCGCATCTCAGGCTGTTCGACAAGCTCGGCGCGCATGTCATCGAGCACGAAGGCGCTACCGGCGTGCATTTCGCGGTATGGGCGCCCAATGCCCGGCGCGTCTCGGTGGTCGGCGATTTCAATGACTGGGATGGCCGCCGGCATACGATGCGCGACCGTCGCGACACTGGCATCTGGGAGCTGTTCATTCCCGATATTGGTGCCGGCCGGCCCTATAAATACGAAATCATAGGCCCCGATGGCGTCAGGTTGCCGCTGAAGGCCGATCCGTTCGCCTTCAAGTCGGAGCTGCGCCCGGCAACCGCCTCTGTGACCGCGGTGCCGCCGGCCCATCCATGGGGTGACGAGGCGCATCGCGATTTCTGGCGCAACGCCGACCCTCGGCGCGAAGCCATCTCGATTTACGAAGTCCACGCCGGTTCCTGGCAGCTTCGCGACGACGGCACCTTCCTGTCATGGGATGAACTGGCCGACCGGCTGATCCCCTATGTGGTCGAGGCCGGTTTCACCCATGTCGAATTCCTGCCGATCTCCGAGCATCCCTATGACCCGTCCTGGGGCTACCAGACAACCGGCCTCTACGCGCCATCGGCCCGCTTCGGCGATCCGGACGGCTTTGCCCGCTTTGTCGATGGCGCCCACCGTGCCGGCATCGGCGTCATTCTCGACTGGGTGCCGGCGCATTTCCCTGTCGACGAGCACGGTCTGGTCCATTTCGACGGCACCGCGCTCTACGAGCATGCCGACCCGCGCAAGGGCTTCCACCCGGACTGGAACACCGCGATCTACAATTTCGGCCGCCGCGAGGTGGTGTCGTTCCTCGTCAACAACGCACTATTCTGGGCCGAAAAATACCATGTCGACGGTCTTCGCGTCGACGCGGTCGCCTCGATGCTCTACCTCGACTATTCGCGCAAGCAGGGCGAATGGATTCCCAACGAGAAGGGTGGGCGCGAAAACCTCGAGGCGGTCAGCTTCCTGCAGAAGATGAACAAGGAGCTCTACGGGCACCATCCCGGCGTTATGACCATCGCCGAGGAATCGACTTCATGGCCAAAGGTCTCGGCGCCTGTCCATGAAGGCGGGCTGGGCTTCGGCTTCAAGTGGAACATGGGCTTCATGCACGACACGCTGGAGTATTTTTCAAAGGAGCCGATTTTCCGCAAGCACCACCACAATGAGCTGACCTTCGGCCTGACCTACGCCTTCTCGGAGAATTTCGTGCTGCCGCTCTCGCATGACGAGGTCGTGCACGGCAAGGGCACGCTGCTCGGCAAGATGGCCGGCGACGACTGGCAGAAATTCGCGACCTTGCGGGCCTATTACGGCTTCATGTGGGGGTATCCCGGCAAGAAGCTGCTGTTCATGGGCCAGGAATTCGCGCAGCGCCGCGAATGGAGCGAGACGCGCGCGCTCGATTGGAACCTGCTCGATTTCCGCCCGCATCGCGGTGTCTGGCAGACGGTGCGCGATCTCAACTATCTCTATCGTTCACGCCCGGCCCTGCATGGCCGCGACTGCGAGCCGGAAGGGTTTTCCTGGCTGATCGTCGACGACAGCCAGAATTCGGTTTTCGCCTGGGTGCGCAACGCTCCCGGCGGCAATCCGGTCGCCGTCATCTCCAATTTCACACCGGTGCCGCGCGACAATTATCGTGTGCCTCTGCCGAAGGCCGGCAAGTGGCGCGAGATCATCAACACCGACGCTTCCGAATATGGCGGCTCCGGCATGGGCAATGGCGGCGTGGTCGAGGCACGGGCGGAGGGCAAGAGCATTTCGGCAATGATGCTTCTGCCACCGCTGTCGACGATCATGCTTGAACTCGCCGCCGACTGAACTCGTTAAGGCTGGTCAACGCATAAAGACGAGTAACTTGGGAGGGTAGGAATGGCAGACTTGAAACGAACCCAGCCGCTGGCCCGCGACGCCATGGCCTATGTGCTGGCCGGCGGGCGCGGCAGCCGCCTCAAGGAACTGACCGACCGGCGCGCCAAGCCGGCGGTCTATTTCGGCGGCAAGACGCGCATCATTGATTTCGCGCTCTCCAATGCGCTCAATTCCGGCATCCGCCGCCTCGGCGTCGCCACTCAGTACAAGGCGCATTCGCTGATCCGCCACCTGCAGCGCGGCTGGAACTTCCTGCGGCCCGAGCGAAATGAGAGCTTCGACATCCTGCCGGCCAGCCAGCGCGTGTCGGAAACGCAATGGTATGAAGGCACGGCGGACGCCGTCTACCAGAACATCGACATCATCGAGGCCTATGGTCCGGAATACATGGTCATCCTGGCCGGCGATCACATCTACAAGATGGATTACGAGATGATGCTGCGCCAGCATGTCGATGCCGGCGCCGATGTCACGGTCGGCTGCCTCGAAGTGCCGCGCATGGAAGCGACCGGCTTCGGCGTCATGCATGTCGATGCCAAGGACAACATCATCGCCTTCGTCGAAAAGCCCGCCGATCCGCCGGGAATTCCGGGTAATCCGGAATTCGCCTTGGCCTCGATGGGCATCTACGTCTTCAAGACCAAGTTCCTGATGGAGCAACTGCGCCGCGACGCAGCCGAGCCGGGCTCCAGCCGCGACTTCGGCAAGGATATCATCCCCTATATCGTCACGCACGGTAAGGCGATCGCGCACCGCTTCACCAAGTCCTGCGTGCGTTCGACCGCCGAGAACGAGGCCTACTGGCGCGATGTCGGCACGGTCGACGCCTATTGGGAAGCCAATATCGACTTGACCGACGTGACGCCGGAACTCGACCTCTACGACCGCGACTGGCCGATCTGGACCTATGCCGAGTTGAAGCCGCCGGCAAAGTTCGTCCATGACGAGGACGGCAGGCGCGGTTCCGCCGTCTCGTCACTGGTGTCGGGCGATTGCATCGTCTCGGGCGCTTCGCTGAAGAAAAGCCTGATTTTCACCGGTGCGCGCATCAATTCCTATTCGACGCTGGAAGAGGTTGTCATGCTGCCCGACGTTCATGTCGGCCGGAACGCAAAGTTGAGGCGCGTCGTCATCGACCACGGTGTAAGGATACCGGAAGGGCTGGTGGTCGGCGAGGATCCCGCGATCGACGCCAAGCGCTTCCGCGTCTCGGAAAAGGGTATCTGCCTAATCACACAGGACATGATCAACAAGTTGTCAACCTGAACAGGTTGATCAACAAGCTGTCACTTTAGGGTGTTTTGTGCATGTCGTGGTCCCAAAACCGCTACACGGTTCTGGGCGACATGGACCAGGAGCGGATCGTTAAGCGCATGCATGTTCTGTCGGTCACGCCCGAAATTTTCCCGCTGATCAAGACCGGCGGGCTGGCTGACGTAACCGGCGCGCTGCCTATTGCGCTCTCGGCCAAGGGCGTGACCATGCGCACGCTCATCCCGGGCTTTCCGGTGGTGATGAACGCCTTCAAGAAAAAGAAGGCCGTCTATCAGTACCCTTTGCTGCAGGGCGGCAAGGCCTCGGTCCATGCCGTCGAGGTCACCGGGCTCGACCTGTTCGTGCTCGACGCGCCGCATCTGTTCGACCGCCCTGGCGGTCCCTATGGCAACGCTTCGGGCGCCGATTGGCCGGACAATTGGCGGCGCTTCGCGGCGCTGAGCCAGGCCGGCGCCGATATCGCCGGCGGCGCCATTTCGGGCTACCTGCCTGACATCGTCCATGCTCATGACTGGCAGTCGGCGATGACCCTGGCTTATATGCGCTACGGCAAGGCCGTTGGCATACCGTCGATGATGACCGTCCACAATCTCGCCTTCCAGGGCCAGTTCGGCGCCGGCATTTTCGGTGAGCTCGGCCTGCCGGCCGCGGCGATGGCACTTGACGGCGTCGAATATTATGGCGGTGTCGGCTTCCTCAAGGCTGGCTTGCAAGCCGCCTGGGCGATCACAACGGTGAGCCCGACCTATGCGCAGGAGATCCGTTCGCCGGAATTCGGCATGGGACTCGACGGGCTCATCAACATGCGTTCAAGCGATCTCCATGGCATCGTCAACGGCATCGATACCGCCATCTGGGATCCGGAGACCGACAAGCATCTGGTATCGACCTATACGGCCGAAACGTTGAAGACCCGGGCGCCCAACAGGGCCGCCGTCGAGGACCGTTTCGGCCTCGACCGCGACGACAGCCCGATTGTCTGTGTCGTCAGCCGGCTGACATGGCAGAAGGGTATGGACATATTGGCGACGGTGGTCGACGGCATCGTCGCGACAGGCGCAAGGCTGGCCATCCTGGGCTCGGGCGACGCGGGCCTCGAAGGCGCGCTGCTGGCCGCGACCGCACGCCACCGCGGCCGCATCGGCGTCGTCGTCGGCTATGATGAGCAGCTGTCGCACATCATGCAGGGCGGCTGCGACGCCATCGTTATTCCTTCGCGCTTCGAGCCTTGCGGGCTGACGCAGCTTTATGGCCTGCGCTATGGCTGCGTGCCGGTCGTCGCGCGCACTGGCGGCCTTGCCGACACCATCATCGATGCCAATGAAGCAGCAATGGCCGCGGGCGTGGCGACCGGGTTCCAGTTTGCTCCCAACAATGGCGGCGCGCTGCTGCACGCCATCCGCCGCCTGGTCGATGCCCATGCCAGTCCCGCAAGCTTCGAAACCATCCAGCGCCAGGGCATGAAGACCGATCTGTCGTGGGACCGAAGCGCCGAAAAATACGTCGAACTTTATCGCCTGCTGCTTTCGAAAAGGGTTGCCTGAAGTATGATACGAACCGTCCCCACCAAGCCCTATTCCGACCAGAAGCCCGGCACGTCGGGACTGCGCAAGAAGGTGCCAGTGTTCCAGCAGGAGCACTATGCCGAGAACTTCATCCAGTCGATCTTCGACGCGCTCGACGGATTTGCCGGCAAGACCCTGGTGATCGGCGGCGACGGCCGCTACTACAACCGCGAGGTCATCCAGAAGGCCATCGCCATGGCCGCCGCCAACGGTTTCGGTAAGGTGATGGTCGGGCAGGGCGGTATATTGTCGACGCCGGCGGCCTCGCATGTCATCCGAAAATACAAGACCTTCGGCGGCATCATCCTGTCGGCCAGCCACAATCCCGGCGGCCCGCATGAGGATTTCGGCATCAAGTACAATGCCGGCAATGGCGGCCCGGCGCCGGAAAAGCTGACCGACGCCATCTTTGCCAAGACCAAGGCGATTTCGAGCTTCAAGACCGCCGACATCGATCCGATCGACATCGATACGGTCGGGACCGTCAAGGCTGGCGGCATGACCATCGAGATCATCGATCCGGTCACCGACTATGCCGAGCTGATGGAGAGCCTGTTCGATTTCGATGCGCTGCGCAAACTGTTCAAGTCGGGCTTCCGCATGCGCTTCGACGCCATGCATGCGGTGACCGGACCGTACGCCAAGGAAATCCTCGAACACCGCCTCGGCGCACCGAACGGCACCTGCCGCAATTTCAAGCCGCTGCCGGATTTCGGCGGTCATCACCCCGATCCCAACCTTGTTCATGCCAAACACCTCTATGACGAGATGATGGGACCGAACGCGCCGGATTTCGGCGCCGCCTCCGATGGCGACGGCGACCGCAATCTGATCATCGGCAAGGGTATTTTCGTCACCCCGTCGGATTCGGTCGCCATGCTCGCCGCCAATGCCCGCCTGGCACCCGGCTACAAGGAAGGCCTGAAGGGTATTGCCCGCTCGATGCCGACCAGCGGTGCCGCCGACCGCGTCGCCCACAAGCTCGGTATCGGCATCTACGAGACGCCTACTGGCTGGAAGTTCTTCGGCAATCTGCTCGATGCCGGCATGGCGACCATCTGCGGCGAGGAAAGTGCCGGCACCGGCTCCAACCATGTCCGCGAAAAGGACGGTCTGTGGGCGGTGCTCTTGTGGCTCAACATCCTGGCCGCGCGCGGCGAAAGCTGCAAACAGATCGTCACCGAACATTGGGCAACCTACGGGCGCAACTACTATTCTCGCCACGACTATGAGGAAGTCGAGACCGAGCGCGCCAATGCGCTGGTCGGCGAACTCAGGGCGAAGCTCGGCTCGTTGCCGGGCACCAGCATTCGCGGCCTGAAGATCGCCAAGGCCGACGATTTTGCCTATCACGACCCGGTCGACGGCTCGACCAGCGAGCATCAGGGTATAAGGGTGCTGTTCGAAGGCGGATCGCGCGTCGTCTTCCGGCTTTCGGGCACCGGCACATCAGGCGCGACCTTGCGCGTCTATATCGAGCGCTATGAGCCGGACCAGGCGAGGCACGATCTCGACACGCAGGAGGCGCTCGCCGATCTGATTTCAGCGGCCGACGACATTGCCGGGATCAAGACCCACACCGGCCGCAACAAGCCCAGCGTGATTACTTGAGGGTGGTGGATGAGGCCTTCCCTTCTCCCCTTGTGGGCCTGTTGCGCAATTCTGGCATTGTGATTCGCTTCGATTATTGCTTGGAGGGATTTGCGATGGCGGTGAAGCGGACGGGACAGATGAGCTTTGTCGAGGCGTTCCTTG
>NZ_VFVS01000036.1:0-14809 GCF_006442215.1 Mesorhizobium sp. B2-3-11
AACGTCGACTTGCCGTCATCCACCGAACCGCAGGTCAGGAAGCGCAGCAGCGACTTCTTCTCCTGCGCGGCCAGATAATCGCGGACGCCGTCCTTGGGAGCGAGGCTCTTTGCCTTGATGTGGCGCATGGTCAGAAATACCCCTCGCGCTTCAGGTTGAGACTATCGGTCCTGCAAGCCCTGATGTGAAGCCCATCCGCCGCTGGGCCAAACGTGACCTGTTGCGGGTCAGCACGCTTGGGACCGCAATTGCGTCGGTAGATGTGGCTAGGGCGGATGGCAGTCGCCTCGCAGATGGGGTGGCGGCTTCAGTCTGGATGGAGCGGCCCGGCAGCCCTTGTTGGGATGGGGCTAGGACACCGGGCCTAACCGACGGGCAGTTCGTGAGAAACGGCACCGGGGGATAACGGACTATATGCGCTCATACCCAAGACGCGCAAAGCATACGAAAGAAGTATGAGGACAACATTCGGGGCTCAACCGATGACCGATCAGCCAGTGACGTGCAGGCGCCGCCTCACGCTCTCTTCCGGCTATTTGCGGGATCAGGCTTGCAGCGCTGCTACTATCCCTCGTTCGCGCCTTGGCGGGAAACAGCTGACCAAGTCGCCGTCGATGTGTTGGTCTTGCCGAGGCGCTTGGCCATGGCGGCGAGGTCGAACCAATGTGCACCTCGGTCGCCGAGTTCGCCGCGATTGGCGGCCGTATGGTTTGTTGGCCGGCAAACAGGAAATCACCAGTCGCAACCCCCGTCTCAGCTTATTGATGCGAGACAAGCTAACGCAATTACAGGTTGTAATACCTTTGGACATATTAGCTAGCTAATATATAATTACCAATTGTTAACCAGGATTAATGCGGCCTTTCCACAGCATTGTAGTATGCCGTTTAGGTTGGGTTACCTCCATAGGGCGGGGAGGCCATACGTCCGTGCGTTGGGGCGGCGTATGCTCTACTCCTTGAATCCAATCCCCGGTTAAATCTAGGCAGCCTGACACGATGGAGCGTATCAGTTCACGCGTCTGACAAGCTTTGCGGGGCCCAATCAAATGGGAGAAAAGTAAGTCGGCGACGGAGAGGAGTATGTAAGGCGATGGGACCTCACCAAATTTCCGATTCCTGGAATGATGCAGCAGTACCGCTACACAATGGACATCTGCCGGGCGCGAATGGTCTAGGCAGATCCGATGTCGAAGAAGAGCACCGAAGCGAAGGCCTCGTCCTGATTGTAGATAAGCGAGCGCTTGAACGTGAATGCCTTGCTCGTGGCCTTATCGAACACAATCCCACTTTGCGCGTTAGCGCGGTAGGATCGCTTGACGAGATCCAGCACATTGCCGGGAAAGAGGAGCCATCCGCGATCCTGGTCATTCTTGGCGCCAGAAAGGTCTCCGAGCAGAGTGTTCGGGCGGAACTTACGGACTTCATTGCTGAGATTGGCACTGTACCCGTAATCGTCGTGGTGGATTCCGACGACCCGGGGGAGGTCCTCGCCGCACTCGAATGCGGAGCCCGAGGCTACATTCCCACAAGCGTGAAGGTGAAAGTCGCTGCCGAGGCCATTGGTCTCGCTCGCGCCGGAGGGATCTTTGTACCCGCCAGCTGCGTGCTGGCGCTTCGAGAGATCATCCACTCGACGGCAAACGGTGCCCGACCGCTCGCTGGCATGTTCACGATACGCGAGGCTGCGGTCGTAGAGGCGCTCAGGAAAGGCAAGGCGAACAAGATAATTGCCTACGAACTCAATCTCTGCGAGAGCACCGTCAAGGTCCATATCCGCAACATCATGAAGAAACTGAAGGCTACGAACCGCACGGAAGTAGCCTACAAGCTCAGACAGATGTTGCTATGACGGCTGCTTCGGACTTTGCCTAGCTGGTCCGGCAACAATTGCCGGACCCGTTGAGGTTGGACACCCGTCCGGATCGTTTTCGCTAAACAGACTCGCTCACGCTGGTGTTTAAGTGCGTTGCCTCGCAATGGTCGCGGACCTTGCCTTCACGAGGAATCCAACACTGTCCTCGCCCAGTTCTGCGCCCCGATATGCTGCTTCGGCGGCTTTCAGCCCTCCCGTCAGCCTGCGGACCGTCGGAGCTGCTCCGAGTACGTCAAGTGGCAAGCCTAGCTGATCGCGGCCGGGCCTCTTCGGCGGCCAAACCGTGAGGCCGAAATAGCTGGCGGCCGAGCGATCGATCCCGCCGCTGAACTGCACCAACAGCGTTTGGCTCGAGTTCCGGCCAATTCGGCCCAGGCTGTTGATGTCCATTGGTGGTTTGTCGCTGGGTCGCATCGCTACGACGATGACATCCCATGCATCTTCGGTCAGCAGCACCGGGTGCGAAAAAACGCTTACTCCCGCCCCGCGCTCGCGGAGCGCATATTCAAGGGATGATGCACAGGGCGTGTCGCAGACGATGGCGAGCTTGGCCGCGCGTAGATCGACACCGGCATCGTCCAGCAAGGTGCAGCATAACCGCGCGAACTCTGGCAGCAGGTCTACGGCTGGATGGTTCAGATTGAGAGCCGCAACCTTAATGCCAGCCTCGTCACAGGCGTCGAAGTCCACAGTTCCAGGCCGAAGCTCCCACGGTCCAGCCATTAGCGAAACAACAGCATGAGAGGGTAAGAGTTCGACAAGCGATCTAGAAATCGGCCCGACCTGGAGGGAGTTCGTGATGAGGTCGACGTCCTGCCATTTGCGGCTGTCGATGCGGTCCGTCACTTCCACGCATTCCGACACGTTGGCAAAATTGGCAAATGCCAACGTCGCGGTCGCGGCTGCTGCCAGGCTCGGATGTCTGGAGGATATGCGAGTGAGCGCAACGACTCGGCTGGCCTTAGCGAGCGCCGCCGCTGCCGCAGTCACTGCTTGGTATCCTGTCGCAGCGCCAACGACCACGGTGAGGCCGGAGAGATCGAGATCGAGCAAGGCTATTTGCTTGCGCACGAGAGCAAGGACTTCGGCACGGTCGATCTCGGAAACATCACGAGCAAACGACCTTGCTGAAAAATGACGTGATGTAGGCATGAAGCTGGGCACCACGTTGCGCGCTCTCACTATCTGGTAGGCCGGCAATGTCCTTTAAGCGGATCCGCTGCCCTGCCGGTCTCGTCTGGGCGCGATGCGCGTGCATTTCCTGCATTGCGTTGGCTGACGCGTTTGCGGCCTTCGCATTTGGTAAAGTAGTTCCTGTCTATTCTATTCTCGCCCAGGCGAGTGACGGTCCAAATTTGGTTGGCCCTCTGACCTTTTGGTGGCCGAACCCGTTCCAATGCGCGCTTTGGCAATACAGCCGAACCTGCCCGAACTGCTACTGCAGCAAACGGATGCTAGGTGATACCCCGTTTGATCGGAAGACTTACCGAGGCTACGCCTGCGACGCTCGGATCAGGCTAAGGGGGTAACGAGCGCTGGGTACGGCGCTACCTCCTTTGCTTCTCTTGCCGAGAATGACGCGCCGCTGTGAAGTTGGGCAGCAAAACCAGCAGCGTTTCTTGGTGACATCCGTGACAATAAGCGCCTTTGACATAAAGCACCGCGGGCCAGGCATCCGCGTCGGCCAAAACCTCCGTCCGCTTGGAGGCCGGCGCAAGAGGATGATGGACATGACCGTCGCATTGATCGCGCTTGTCCTCGCTGCGCCAGTGATGTTGGCGGTTGCCCTTTTAATATTAGTGACCGACGGCGGACCGGCGATGTTCTCACACACCCGGGTAGGGTTCAACGGCAGGCGCTTCGCCTGTTACAAATTCAGGACCATGGTTGCCAACTCGGAGCGGGTTCTGGCCGACTATATCGCGAGCAATCCCGAAGCCGCTAAGGAGTGGGAGCAGAATTGGAAATTCAAGAATGACCCGCGGATCACATTCCTGGGGCGGATTCTAAGGAAGTCGAGCCTTGATGAGCTGCCTCAACTCATCAACGTGCTGCGCGGCGAGATGAGTTGCGTCGGCCCTCGTCCAGTCGTTCCCGATGAACTTCAACGTTACGGATCCTCTGCAATCGATTATCTAAAAACCCGGCCTGGCCTAACTGGCCTTTGGCAGGTGGCCGGCAGAGACGCAATGGACTATCCCAGTCGTGTCTCTATCGACAGCCGATATGTGCGGGAATGGTCCCTATGGGCCGATGTTGTCATTCTCGTCCGGACCGTGGGCGCCGTGATGAAATTCGACCGTGCGTCTTGATTGATGCGCATCGCAAATTCTTGCCCGATGCATTGCTTTGCCTAAAAACCGCGGCGTGCTGTCGCGATCGCAATGGCGAAAGGTGCGGCGCCGGCCGGCCGCGGCGAAATGGCAGCCACAGACCATTACTGCTCACGTGACATGCCTTGGCGCCAGATTACGCCCAGGAAGAGGCCAAGCAAGTAGGCACCCTGCAGAACGACAACGAGAAGCAGGATTGAGATGAGGTGGTGCCAATCAAATACACTGCCGATGCCGCCTGCAGCGACGCCGCCCACGACCGTCACCGCGGTCATGATGATGAGCGCGGCAACTCGAAAACGAAATCCCAGCAAAATGCCGATCACACCGACGGCGACAAGGCCCCAAAGCACGGCGATCTCCTATGGGTGGAAGACTCAGTGTGCCATCTCCAAGTCTCCCACATCTGCGAAATCGGTACCAACACTCAATCCGGCTGCACCGCCTCGCCGACGAGCGGTCGAGGGGCGGGAAATCGCCGCACACTCCCCTGTGTTGCACAAAAGGCGTAGAGTACCCTGTCCGAATGCCCCCTTTTCGCTCATTTCCTTGTCCACCCGCCGAGCCTACGCTGCTTGGAAATAGGTATGCGGAAGTTCACCCGCCGTGCGGCAGCATGCAATGATTTATGATCCGGAGGCCAAGCCTGTGTTTATCAGTGCAGCTATTCAGGACAACAAGACCCTGGACGTTGCGCATCAAGGCGAACCTACGTCGGCGCGCAGTTCCCGCATAATGCCTCTAGTGTGACATTCTACCTATGCTTCAGGTATCTATCCTTTTGCTGATCCTGTCCATCTGGTTCCCTGGCGCCACGCGGATTGCCGGAACGGATGGCTCGCTTTCCTTCGTGCTGGCATTGTTCTGCGCTCTGCTAAGTGTCGGTGCCTATGCGGAAACAGCAAGACGCCTCCATCGGATTGAAGCCGCCCTGACGACTGCGGTGCTGACGATATCTGCTGTCATCATCGTTCTCTCTCTACTGTCGATGCTCTACGCAGATAATCCGATGAGGACGATGCGCGCGGTTTTCTCACAAGTGTTTGGTTTCGCGATCATTCCAGCAGTCGCAGCGATCTCCTTGAGACCGAAGGGTCTCGTGGCAATCGACAGGGTTGTGACGACCATAGTCATCATGACTGTCGTAACATCCTGTCTTGTCGCAATCGGGCTGGGCGATGCCAGATTCGCCGATCGGGCTGAAGGCTATTTCAAGCACTCGAACCAACTCGGGATCGCGTTGTCGGCTGGTCTGCCGCTTGTCGCCGCGAAGCTGGTCACATCCCGCCGGCACCGACTTCTCCTTATGGGCTGCCTCGCTGCGGTGCTCCTGGGTTTGGTGAAATCGGGTTCGAAGACCAACTTCGTTCTCGGCGTGGTGGGCCTTGGTCTTTTCTTTGCGCTATACAGTATATATTTAATCAGAAGAAAGCAGAGTCCGTTAAAAGTAATCGTGGGAACCATTGCCGCTCCGATATTGTTCGAAGCGAGCCTGCTGACATTGCAGTTCCTAAATCCACGGGCTTACGGCCTGCTGGCCCTTCAACTTTCCGGAGGCGAGGCGCATTCGGTGGTATCGCGGCAGCGACTGTGGTCTATATCGATCGATCTCGGCCTGTCGCACCCGTTCACGGGTGTGGGGGCAGGGCAATGGGTGGAAGATATCGCACCCCATAGCCATAATCTGTTCATTGACTTCTTTAGAACACTGGGAGTGCCTGGCTTGGCGTTGGTGTCGATGCTGGTTCTCGTGGTCATGGCGTATCTGGTCAGGGTCGTGTTCTGCACATTGTTCGGCAATGACAGGGGGGGCGACCATGCGGCGGAAGTGAATGTGATGGTGCTTGGAACGTCGGTTTCCCTGTGGAACTACATCATCGCAAACCAGATGAGCGACTCCTTCGGTCCATCGACAGCGCCCTTCTTCTGGCTGCCGTTGGCTTTGCTCATCTTCTATCGCGGCATCCAACGATCACTGCAGACCGGCCCTGAGCGTCCGAAATTGTACGCGGTTCCAGGGTCCCAGCTCTTTCAACATTGAAATTCCCATGGCTTCGCACACAGTCCGTGACCTGACGGCAGGCTTGCCGCCAAGCGTCGAACCACGCCCACTTCAAACAAACATTCGATTTGTGGAATTCTTTGGTCTCCCCGGGATTGGAAAGACAACCGCAACCACCCTGTTGGCGAGCGGTTTGCGGCGGCACGGCCCGTTGGTGGGTGATGTGCGGGTAGCGTCAGAGACAAGAAAGTTCATCAGCCGCCAGATCTACAGAATAGGTATTGTTGCACCAAGGTTTAGGGATCGTGAGTTTCGCTCCCTGCTCTCGCGAATTACGCGCTTTGTCATCGAAGCTGGGCAATCATCAATTGTCGACACAGTCAGGGTCATCTGGAACCTTTCGTTTCTGATTGCTTATGTTCAAAGCGAGAGACAGGGAAGAAATACAATTATTGTCATGGACCAGGGCCTGTTGCAGGGATTCCTATCCATCTTGCTTAAGAGCAGGCGTGGGGCAACATCCGAGAAGTGGCTTGATATCCTATTCGCCATTGGCGTGCACGATATCGCTTTTGTCCATCTGCGCGGCGAGATCGGCGTGGCACGAGATCGACTTCTGAAAAGGGGCGATCGATCCTCGCGGATGCAAAGGACATCTCCTGACCGCGACCTTGATCTGTGGTCGACCGCGGATGGTGCTTGCCGCCAGATTGCGACCGATCTTGAGTGGAGGATGGGAACGGAAGATCACGCCGGCGTACTGGTGGCGGTTAACGTGGAGAGGTTTGCGTCGCCCGAAGACGTTGCCGAAAGGGTTCTCGATGCGGTGCTACTGGCCTGCCTTGAACGGCATCGGCTGTGCGATAGGGTAGGTCAATGAGCACGAGAATGGACCGCCGTTCTTTCATGGGCGTTGCCGGCTTGTATCCTGTAATTGCTTTATTGCCGAGCTCGCTCCGAGCGCAAGGCGGCCAAACGCCGGGAGGCAACGAGTTCGTCCTGACGGGTGAGTATGGCTTCAAACAGCAAGTAATTCGGAATCTCCAGCCGGGAGCAACTATCAACGCTCGCAATGCTTCCTTCACGGTTGCCAACAGCAGAAACAGCGATCCCAGCGCGACGATGGGCTGCGACGAGGGGACGTTGCCGGTCAATCGCTATCCCGTCGTCATCCGCAACTGTCCCGGGGTTCGCTTTGTCGGCGGCCGCTTCGACGGCCAGGTACCGCTAACGTCTGATTGGCGGGATACCTACTGCAACAGCGCGGCTCTGCTTGTCAGGGACGGAACCACCGATGCGACAATAGAGGGGGTGCGTGCCCGTCGCTGCTGGGATGGCATTCGCCTCGCCGAGCACGCCGACGGCTTTCGCCTAAAAGGGTGCTGGCTCAGCGAAATCAGGGATGATGCGGTGGAGAACGACTATCTCCTCAGCGGTATCATCGAAGATTGCCTGTTTGACGGATGTTTCTCGGGGATCAGCCTGGACCCTGCGTCAAACGAGCGGGACGGAACAGGGCAAACGGTGCGGGTCGACAAATCCCTCATTCGTATGCATGCCTTTCTGTCCAAGGGCGAAATCACACATCAGGCGCCGATCAAGGCTGTCGATCAGTCGCCCAGGTTGAGGATCACGGAATCGGTTTTCGCATTGGCCGCGGCCAACATGCGTGGATTCCATCGCCTGGAAAGAACATGGCGGCTGATGATTGAAAGCCGCGACAACGTTTTGCTGTGGCTGCCCGACGAGCCAATCCCCTCCTCGTTGCCGCTGCCGCCATCTGGTTTCAGATTGCTGACGGGCGCCAACGCCCGCGAATATTGGAACAAGGCGCATCTCCAGTGGATCGCGGCGCATCAGGACGTGGTCCGGTTCTCCGACGAATTGCTGTGAGAAGTCGCAGCGTCGGCAATGATTATCCGAACTGCAAAGACAGGTGGCGCTCGCATGCACCCTGCTTGCAACAACAGCTTGGACCGTCACCGCGATGAACCAGCACGAGGCGATTGACAGAAGTGTGACATCAGGATCCGCCGATCACGGCCCTGGGAGGTTTGTGATCCAGGGGCGGTTGGTACGCGTCAGGGGACAAAATATTCTGTTCAGCCCTTCCCAGAAGGCCATTTTCGCCGTCAACGATACTGCTGCCGACATCTGGCGCTCTCTGGAGGAAGGCATGCCACCGCGCGCCATCTCGGTCGAGATGGCGCGCAGTGGCGTTGATAGACTTGAGGCAGACAGGCATGTCGAGGCTGCACTCGAAGATTGGCAGCGGCTGAACCTGATACGGCCCTGCGCGCCCTTGTCTACTTCGTCAGCTCAAAAGCCTGTGAGCCAGGTGGTCGCGGTTGCGGGCCTCAACATACGCATCGTCTATCCGGCGGCCTACGCCTTTCCCGCGATTTCCGTATTTCGCCACCTCGAGGTCAAAAGAGATACCGCCGACGTACTGCTCGAGGTGGTTGGGCAGGGAGGGAGAGTCCATCTGTTGCGGGATGGCAAGTGGATTTTGTCCTGCTCCCTCGACGCACTACCCGTCATGCTGAAGGGGCAATTGCTAACCGAGGTTCTGGATTACGGCGCATATGAACTTGCCCTCCATGCGGCTGCGCTTCTCAGAAATGAACGCATCGTCCTTCTTTGTGGCAATCCGGGCGCGGGCAAGACGACGCTGACCTTGGCATTGGTCCATGCAGGATTTGGCTTTGTCGCCGATGATGTGACGCTGCTGGACTCTAGCGGGCATGGCGTCGGGCTTCCGTTTGCCCCGGCGGTCAAGGCGGGAGCATGGCCGTTGCTGGCCAAATACTGTCCCGGCCTCGATGCCGTTCCGATCTGTCGCCGCCCCGACCGCAAGCGTGTACGGTTTGCCGTGCCCAGGGCGTTCGTGCCCTTGCCTCCCGCTCCCCTACCCATTGGCTGTGTGGTCCTGCTCCGTCGAGGTCGTACCTCGAAAGCTAGCCTGGAGCCGATCGATCCAGCTCACGCATTGCGCGGCCTGCTCAACGGCGCGCTGGCACCCGGCGGAGAGCTCAGTGGCACCGCTTTCGAAGTGCTGACCCAACTCATCGGCTCGGCGCAAACCTATTGCCTGACCTATTCCGGGCTTGATGATGCGGTGCAGCTAATCTCGAAAGCGTGCGATGACGAGTAGAGGCAACGCGCTTAAGGCGTTGGTCGCTGGACTTCGCGGCGCTCCGACCGACAGCGCCGACTGGCAGGCCGTGATCGCTCTGGCAAATCACACTCTGCTCACAGCCGATTTGTTCTCGTCTCTCGCTCGGGCCGGACAAATCCATCAACTCCCGCAGGACGTGCGCGAGTACCTTCGGTTCGTTTACGACTGCAATCGCGAACGGAACCTGCGCTTGCGTACTCAACTGCGTGAAGCCGTTGCCGCCCTCAATGGCCGCGACATCGTACCGTTTCTGCTCAAGGGGGCCGTTCCTCTGTTCCTTTCGCCGGGCGGCCAGGTTCCCAGCAGGATGACGAGTGACCTCGATATAGCCGTGGACCCGCGCGAAGAGACGTTCGCCCGGACCTGTCTTGAAGAGCTTGGCTACGTCGATGTGGCGGGCGCCCGAGGCATGGCCCGCGAGCATGACGCCGGAATGCTGGAACTTCGGTCGAGCCAACCAACCTGCCATGCCCCTCCCGAACTCGTCCAACTCGGAGGACTTCGGGTGAACATTCCTCCCGTTCGGTCGCGCGTCCTGCATTGGATGGTGCACGACCTTCTCAAGGAGGGTGATTACTGGCGCGGAAGGATAGATCTCAGGCACCTTCATGATCTGGCCCGATTGGCGGAAAGCGAGGACGTGGACTGGATGTCACTGCAGGAATCCATGCCGGATCGGAGCGCCCGCAATGCGCTCGACACCCAGCTCTTGGCCTTGCATCATTTCTTTGGAACCAGAATCCCCGCAAAATGTACACAACGCCCGATGGTCCGTTTCCAGCACTGGAGGCGCGTCTTCACGGCGACCCACCCCATCATTGGCGCCCCGCTGCGCCTGGCAGGCAATTTGATGTGGGGCATATGGCGGTTTTCACGCGCCTACGGGTTGGCGAAACGTGGGCCGTCGGACCCCTTGCATCGCATCGCTCGCACGCTCTTCAATCCTCGCACGAAAATCTAAGCCTTTTGGGGAACTAGTGCGCCTGTATGGAAAGCGTAAGATCAATCTGCGAATTTGAGAAAGTTTGTGGGAGGTCGAAATGTCAATAGAAAGCACAAAACGCTCGGAACAGACGCAAGAGACGCTGGTCTCGGAGGCTCAAGCGCGCCGTGACTTTCTCAAGAAGGCGGGGCGTTTTGCGGCGGTTACGCCGCCGGCTGTGACGCTTCTGCTCGGCACAAGCTTGAACTCCAAGGCGATTGCCAAATCGGGCGGCACACGCCCCGGCAATGGTTGGGGAGACAAGAACCATATTCACGTCGGCCCGCCCGGCAAGGCGTAAGCTCCTCGAGCAGGGTCGCTGAAAACAGCGTCTCGACGACATAGGGCCAAGGACATAGGGCCAAGCCCTTCGTGAAAGCCCAGACCGCTTGCGGCGCCCAGAGTGCCGCCGGCGGTCTGGGCTTTTTTTATCGGCGCTGAAATGCATCGAGCATCGTCCCATTGCCGATTTTGTAACCGATGTTCCGCCGTGATAAACGGCGCCTATGGGAATCAAGAACTACCTGATCGAAGGCGGTTCCGGCACTGGAAAAACGTCTGTCGCTACCGAACTGGAGCGGCGGGGTTATCATGTCGTCCATGGTGACCGGGTCTTGGCCTATGTCGGCGACCCCGAAACAGGCAAGGCACTGCCAGGACCACCCGAAGGCCAGGATCACATCGTCTGGGGATACGCGCACTGGATTTGGCCCGTCGACAAGGTCCGGGCCTTTGCTGCCGACACCACCCATCCTGCCACCTTCTTCTGTGGCGGCTCGCGCAATTTCCATAAATTCCTGGACCTATTCGACAAGGTCTTTGTGCTCGACATAGACGTTGAGACGTTGAACCGACGATTGGATGGGCGACCGAATGAGCCAGGTTTCGATCCGGCCGAGCGGCGGCTGGTACTGCGCTACCCTCATACCCGGGAATATCTTCCCGCTGGCATCGATATCGACACGGCGGGCACGGTCCCAAGCGTTGTCGACGATATCCTCGCTCAACTCGCCTGAAGCCCTGAACGTATCGTGAATGGGATGGGAAGCACTCGAATAGTGCGGGAAGACGCTAATGCATGTCGCCCGGAAGTGTCCTCGGTTCCGGAATAACGACATGCATAAGATCAGAAGCTTACAGCAGGTCGGGCGAATCCTATTCGCCGCGACATGCTGTAGTCGCCTGAACGGCTCACTGGCGGCGCTGAGACTAGCCGACCGGCAGCTTGCGGATTGCCGGACGCCCTAACGACCGACTTGAAGAGGCGAAGCCGTACCGGATCAGGCGATTACCCAATCGTTCAAATGGAATTCATAGATCTTGCCGTCGTTCTCGTTTGGATCCGTGTTATTGTCCACGCCCCGATCGACGATATAGAGGCTCATATGATGGCTCGGATCGTCGCTGCTCGGCGCCAGCGCCAATCCGGCCGGTTTATGCGCGTCGGCCGCCGAGATATCGAGCATGCCCAGCAGATCCCCGGTTGGCGTTATCATTGCCACCGAAGTGCGTGACACGATGACGTAAAGCAGGTCGTGGACCGCATCATACGCGAGGCCCCCGTCAGCAGGGGATCCGAGCGATTGTACAGAAAAGCTCGTCACGACATCATCGCCGCCCGTGCTTGGGACGCCGTCGAATTTGCCGTTCTGGCCCGGAGCGATGGTGTAAATGTTATGGTTTGAGCCATCCTCGAGATAGAGCACTCCGCGTTTTGTGTCGTAGGCAAGAGCCTCCGAATCCTTACTGCCGAACGCGGCGGTCCTGAATGAGGTCACGATATCGTCGGACGTATTGTAAAGCCCATCCTTGCCTGGGTTCAACTCGTAGACGCTCTTCGTGCCAGTGTCGTCCGAGAAGAAGAGATGGTGGTTAGCAGGATTATAAGCGACCCCGGCCGGCTCGTCCGAGAAGTTGATGGTACTGAGCGTTCCCATAAGATTGCCGGCAAGGTTCATTTGGTAGAGATTCTTGCCGGTAAAAATGGGCATTTCATCGACTTCACTGTCGGCAACCAGCAGCGTGCCAAGGTGAGAAATATAGACGATATCCGTAGGATCGGGGCTCGGCGGCGACCACTGCGAGGTCAGGATGGTATGGGCTAGCGTCACTGATGTCGGCAGCTGGCTGCTACCGGTGACGTCAACGGTGAAGGTGTGAGTATCGAAGCTGCCGTCGGACGAGGTGGCCTTGACGTGGAAATTGATTGTCGGTTCGGACTGGGCGTTGAGCGTGCCGGTGCTCGATCGCGTGATGACGCCGGTGCTGGAATTGATGGCGAAGCGCGAGTCGTCGATCGTGTAGGTGACCGTCGAGCCGGCATCGGGATCACTGGCCGAGGCGGTGATGCCGACAGCCGTGCCGGCCGCGGCATTCTGGAGAATCTGGTTGGCCGCGGTGTTGGCATCGGGCGGAGCGTTGAATGCGACCGATTCCGGGCTGTCGAGTACGGCGAGAGTGAAGCTCTTGTTGGCGGTGCTGCCGTCGGAGGAGGTCGCCGTCACCGTCAGGTTGATGGACGGCTGGGTCTCGAAGTCGAGTGTGCCGACGGCCGAGCGCGTGATGACACCGGTGCTGGAATTGATGTCGAAGCGCGCATCGTTGATGCTGTAGGTGACGCTCGATCCGGCATCGGGATCGGTGGCCGAAGCAGTAATTCCGGTAGGGGCACCGGCCGCGGCGAGCTCGTTAATCTCGTTGGTGGCTGAATTGCTATCGGCGGGTGTGTTGAAGGCCACCGGCTTGCCGGATCCTGGCAAGAGGTATTCGACGTGCAGCAGCGGCGCACTGGCGGGATTGTACTCGTATGAATCGGCCGTGCGCGTCCCGGTGCCGCTGATCACGAAGGCCATGTTGTTGAGCGCCACCCAGCCAGAGCGGTTGACGACCTCCTGGACGATAGCCGTAAGGTCCGGCGTGCGCTCGGCAAGGCCATGTTCGCCGACGACGGTCCACGGGTCCGGTGTCCAGGCGGTGGATGCCGTCGTCCGGGGAAGCGAGGAGACATTGAAGGCGGCGCTGGTGAAGGGGCTGGCGTTGTCGGTGTTGTCGCCCTGGATCAGCAGCGAGGTTGCGCCGGTTTTCACCTCGTTGGCCTGGAACTGGATGTAGGCGCTGGTGATGATGGCACCCTTAGGGATGTCGATGCCAGTGAAGCGAAGGCCGACGGTCTGGCGGGTGCTGCCGTCATAACCCAGCTCCAGATCGCTGATGTTGGTCCCAATCGTACCGGAGCCTTTCTCCTCGACGTCGTCGCCTGCGGTCGCCACCCTGGTCTCGAAAATCGGGTCGATCGCACTTGAGCTGGCGGCGAGAAGGCTGCTGGTGGCGACAGCGCCCCCTGTCGAGACTGTGCCGGTGTCTGCAAGGGCAGGGGCGGTGTAGGTGGCGCTTCTGTTCGCATGATTCCGGGCGCTGTCGACAAAGGTGCTGTCCAGATGGATGGCAAGTCCAGCCGGCACCTCGGCCTGTCCGGTGAATTTCAATCCGCCATCGTCTACCGATGGCGGGATGATCCCATGGTCGGAAATGAGATCGAGCTTGCTCGCGGCTGGTTCCAAGTTCGGAGTGTGGCCGCCCTGGCCGGTTTCGGCAGCAAGCCCCTCGCCAAGATCGGAGAGCACATGACCCGTCTCGTTACCGCTTTCTTTTCCGCTCGGCTGGGTCCAATCGTCAATGTTCAGCCAGTCGCCGTCAATGCCTGCGTCGATGCCGAACTCAGTCAGGTGTTTCGCCCCAAGCTCAGTCAGTTTGGTCATGTTGGATTTCCTTTCCCCAATTTCCCGTGCTTAAAACCGACATCGCGACACGCCCGACAGGAGGTCAGTTCCCATACCCCAGGCGCGAATGGCCACCGCATCGCAGGCGCATGAAAGCCGCGGCCCGAATGTTCTGCTGGTCAGTCTGTTGCCTTCTTCATCCTGGGCAAGGCAGGCGCCACGGCCGCGAGCAGGCGCAGCAGTGATAGCCCGTCCCGTCCCAGGAACAGCGACGGCAGGATCCAGCACAGCAGCAAGCCTCCGGCGGATGCCAGCAATGCCGTATCGATGAGCAGGGGAAGAGGCGATAGATGGAACTCGCGCAGCCAGTCCACGACTGCCCAGACGCCAATCCCGACAACACCCGCGAGCGCGAGCCCGGGCAGGTGCGCCGCAAGGAAATCCCCCCATGTCATGCCGGTCACGCGGAGGCTCAACTGTGCCATGAGGAAGAAGTTGATCCCGAAGGCCGCGCCGACGCCGAACGCTACGCCTTCTATGCCCCAGAATTGCCCTATGAGGGAACCGGCGAAGACGCCGATGGTGAAAACCGCCTGCCGCCAGGCACGAGCGTAGACCGTCCCTGTTGCGCGCGAGACGGAATCGCTAAGCTTGTAGCTCGTGCGGAACAGCATGCTGAACGCTAGAATCTGGAGCGGCGCGACTACTCCCACCCCTGCC
>NZ_VFVS01000037.1:0-14693 GCF_006442215.1 Mesorhizobium sp. B2-3-11
ACAGGAGTAGGGGAGTAGGGGAGTAGGGGAGTAGGGGAAAAGTGTACACTCCGGAGACTGCAAACCTACTGCCCTACTCCCGTGACTCTACATCTTGTCGATCACCGACTGGACGCCTTCCGTCGGTGAATCGACCGAGGACCCGGCTACCATGATGGCGGCGACGATAGCCTCGGGATCGTTGACGATCAGCGGCTTCACACGCTGCGCGGTGTGAATGAAGCCCTCTGCCGCCATGTGATCAAGCAACGCCGTCATCGGGTCCCAGAATCCGTTGACATTGCCGAAGACGATCGGCTTGCGGTGATGGCCAAGTTGCGCCCAGGTCATGATCTCGACGATCTCCTCGACTGTGCCGATGCCACCAGGCAGCGCCACAAAGGCGTCGGATTTCTCGAACATCTTATGTTTGCGCTCGTGCATGTTGTCGGTGATCAACAACTCGTCGAGCCGGTCAAGCGCGGTTTCGGTTGCTTCCTTGTTGATGAGGAAGCGCGGAATGATGCCCGTCACCTTGCCGCCGGCCTTGAGTGCGCCTTCGGCGACGGCGCCCATGATGCCTTTGGTGCCGCCGCCATAGACCAGCCGCAGTCCTGCCTTGGCAATTGAGCGTCCAAGCAGGTGACCGGCCTTGGCATAGATTTCATCGCGGCCCGGAGACGAGCCGCAATAGACGCAGACGGATCGAATCGTGTTCATGCCGATGATTGGTGATTGGGTCTGAAAGCGGGGTCAAGCCCCAAGGGCTGAGAAGGCCGGGCTTTTTCTTGTCGGTCGTGGCAAAACACGCTAGACCGGCGTTAGGTGGCTAAGGGGTAGGGAAATATGGCAATCAATCCACTGAAGGCGTTCCTGTTCGCGGCGGGTGGGACCGTCGCGGCCGTGGGAACCGCCTATGTATCGGGCGCGCTCGACCCGTATCTTCATCCAACGCCGCCGGCGGAAGTCGCGGCCTTGACGCCGCCCGCGGCGCCGAAGCCGGCCACGGAAGGGCGCCTGCCGGCTCCGGCGGTGCCGGCCGCTCCGGCCACAGCATCCCAGGCGACAGCTCCGTTAGCGCCCGCAACCGATGCGGCGCCTGCGGCGCCCGCGACGGCGGGTCCGATCGCCCCGACTTTCGACATCATTCGCGTTGAGGGCAACGGCTCGATCGTCATTGCCGGCAACGCGGCGCCCAACTCGAAGGTCGAAATCCTCAACGGCACGATGGTGATCGGCTCGACGGTGGCTGGCCCCGATGGTGCCTTTGTCATCGTGCTCGATGATCCGCTGAAGCCCGGCGACTATACAATCGCCTTGCGTTCGACGGTCGGCACGGTCGTGACCGCCTCGACGCAGACGGCCGTGGTCTCGGTGCCCGCGAATGCGGCTGGCCAGGTGCTGGCCATGGTCGAGGAGCCAGGCAAGCCGGCCGAACTGCTGACGGTCCCGGCGCCCGAGACAAAGCCTGCGCCGGCAACCGGCGACCAGGCCGCCGCTCCGGCTGCTGAAGCACCCGCGACGGTCGCTCCAGCGACCGCCGCGCCGGCGGCGACCGCGCCAGCCGTGGTTGAAGCAAAACCGGATCCGGCGGCACCGGCCGCGCCCGCGGCAGCTGTGGCCGAACCTAAGATCGTCGTCGAGGCGGTCGAGATCGAAGGCAACAAGATCTTTGTCGCCGGTCTCGCCGATCCGGGCCGCAAGGTGCGCGCCTACGCCAACGACATTCTGCTTGGCGACGCACAGACCTCGTCGGACGGCCATTTCCTGGTCGAGGCGACGCGCGACATTCCGGTCGGCAATTATACCATTCATGTGGATGGCCTCGATGCCGATGGCGTGAAGGTGGTGGCTCGCGCCGCCGTGCCCTTCGAGCGCGAGCCGGGCGAGGCGGTCGCCGCTGTTGCCCCCGCCGAGACCAAGCCCGCTGCACCTGCTGCGGAAGCACCAGCCGCTCCGGCGCCTGCTGTTGCCGCCGCTGCTCCAGCGGAGACCGCACCGGCCACCGAGGCTCCGGCCGTCGTCGCGGCAGCCACGCCGCCAAGCGAAGTGCCCGAAATCGTATGGCCCAAGCTCGAACATGCCGATGGCGCCGTCATCATCCGTCGCAACGATACACTGTGGCGGATTTCACGGAGGGTCTATGGTCACGGCACGCGCTACTCCACCATATACCTCGCCAACCAGGACCAGATCAGGAATCCGAACCGCATCTGGCCGGGGCAGGTGTTCAAAGTCCCGGAAAAGTCGAAGGAAGGCGAAGCCGCCGATTTCAAGGCGATGGGTGAACAGGCGACCACCGCGACGAAGACGGAGTAGGGAGACCGGCAATTCGGGCGATCTACCCATCGGCCTAGCTTGCCCTGTCATCGGTCATCGTCTATCGCCGATGAACGATGACAGAGTGCTTCCCCATACCAGACCACGCCGTCTCGGCACCGTCCGGCCGCATGCCGGACAGTCGCGCTGTCGCGGCGCGGTTCGCAGCGCTTTCGCATCCGGCCCGGATCGAGATACTGAAGCATCTGTCCGCCAGCAATTCCTGCTGCTGCCGTGAGGTCGTCGATCATTTCGATCTGGCGCAGTCGACCATCTCACAGCATCTGAAAATCTTGGTCGAGGCCGGCCTGGTCCGGTTCGAGCCCGACCGTCAGCGATCGCGCTATGCGGTCGATCGCGCGGCACTTGCCGACGTATCGGCATCGCTGGGCGCACTCATCAATTCCTGCTGCTCCGGCCGCTGACCCTCTCACCCAAAAGGCAAGAAAAGTGGCCGAAAAAACCGTCTCCGCCGACACCTCGACACTCGCGACATTGCGCAATCTCTGGCCCTATATGTGGCCGGCCGACCGCGCCGACCTCAGGGCACGGGTGACCTGGGCGACGCTGCTGCTGGTCGTGGCCAAGGTGACGCTGGTCGCCGGTCCCTATTTCTTCAAATGGGCAACCGATGCGCTGGCGGGCGGCTTCAAAACACCCCCGCCGCTGCCGTCGTTCATGCTCGCCCCGGTGATGCTGGTCGTTGCCTATAATGTGCTGAGGCTCGTCCAACTCGGCTTCAACCAACTGCGCGATGCGCTGTTTGCCCGTGTCGGCCAGCATGCGGTGCGTCAGCTTGCCTTCCGCACCTTCGTGCACATGCATCAGCTGTCGCTGCGCTTCCACCTGGAGCGCCGCACCGGCGGCCTGTCGCGCATCATCGAGCGCGGCACCAAGGGCATTGAGACGATCGTGCGCTTCATCATGCTCAACACGGCGCCGACGATCCTCGAATTCGCGCTGACCGCCGGCATATTCGGCTTCACCTATGGCTGGAAATATGTGGCCGTCGTGGCGATCACCGTCTGCGTGTACGTTTGGTTCACCGTCAAGGCGAGCGACTGGCGCATCTCGATCCGCCGCGACATGAACGACAGCGACACCGACGCCAACACCAAGGCGATCGACTCGCTGCTCAATTTCGAGACGGTCAAGTATTTCACCAATGAGTGCATGGAGGCCGAGCGCTTCGACCGCTCGATGGCGCGTTACGAGATCGCCGCCACCAGGACCTGGACCTCGCTCGGCTGGCTGAACTTTGGCCAGGGCTTCATCTTCGGCGTCGGCACGGTCGTCGTCATGTGCATGTCGGCGCTGGAGGTGCAGGCCGGCACCCAGAGCGTCGGCGATTTCGTTTTCATCAATGCCATGCTGGTGCAGCTTTCGGTGCCGCTCAACTTCATCGGCTTCATCTACCGCGAAATCCGGCAAGGGTTGACCGACATCGAGCACATGTTCGACCTGCTCGACGTGCCGCAGGAGATCGTCGACAAGCCCAACGCCAAGCCGCTGGCCGTCAGCGCCGGCAAGGTCGAGTTCCGCGACGTCCACTTTTCCTATGACCCGAACCGCAAGATCCTGAAAGGCGTCTCCTTCGAAGTGCCGGCCGGCAAGACGGTTGCCATTGTCGGGCCGTCGGGCGCGGGCAAGTCGACCATCTCGCGGCTGCTGTTCCGCTTCTATGACGTACAGGGTGGCCAGGTGTTGATCGACGGCCAGGATATCAAGGACGTGACGCAGGACAGCCTGCGCGCGGTGCTCGGCATGGTGCCGCAGGACACGGTGCTGTTCAACGACACCATCGCCTATAACATCCGTTATGGCCGTGTCAGCGCCAGTGAGGAGGAGGTGCGCAAGGCCGCCGAACTCGCCCAGATCGGACCGTTCATCGAGAAGCTGCCCGACGGCTACAAGTCGATGGTCGGCGAGCGCGGGCTGAAGCTTTCCGGTGGCGAGAAGCAACGCGTGGCGATCGCCCGCACCATCCTGAAGGCCCCGCCGATCCTGATGCTCGACGAAGCCACTTCGGCGCTCGACAGCCACACCGAGCAGGAGATCCAGGCCGCGCTCGACCTGGTCAGCAAGGGCCGCACCACCATCGTCATAGCCCACCGCCTGTCGACGGTGATTTCGGCCGACGAGATCATCGTGCTCAAGGATGGCCAGATCGCCGAGCGCGGCACCCATGTCGAGCTGATGCGAAAGCACGGCCTCTACGCCTCGATGTGGGACCGCCAGCGCGAGGCGACCGAAGCCGAGGAGCGGCTGCGCATTGCCCGCGAAAGCGACGAACTAGGTGTCGTCGTGCGCAGGCGCACGTCGGAGATGTCGTAGCTCATAAAAAGCCGCTTGACCTCAACCTAAGTTGAGATTGTAGACCGTCGCCCGAGAGCCGAAAGACAGCATCCTCGAGGACGGAATCAAATGGATATCAGCTTTACGAATCAAAACGTTAATGGCGGCAGCGTGTTCAGGGTCGACAAGTTCGTCGTACCCGCCGATGCCCGCGACGAGATCCTCACAAAGGTGAAGACGACGCATGAGTTGCTGCGTCTGCAGCAAGGCTTCGTCCAGGACTTCCTGCTTGAGCAATTCTCCGGGCCGGGCGAGTTCAACCTCGTCACCATCGTCGAATGGGAAAGCCAGGCTGCCGTCGACAAGGTCGTGCCGATCGTCAAGGCGGCGCACGAGCGCATAGCCTTCAACCCGCAGGAGACGATCGCCCGGCTCGGAGTTCGGGCTGATATCGCCAACTATCAGCGCGTGCCTGGACTCTAACCAGGCCAACCCGCGCCAGGTGCCGGCGCTTCGATGCCGAGCACCTGGCCGGTGCGGGCGTCGCTTGTCATGTGCTCGAAGCCGCGCCACTGGGCGGCGGTGATGAACAGCGTTTTCCTGTCCGCACCGCCCAGCATGCAGGCAAAACAGCCGCGATCGGCGGCGACGGTTTGCAAGACGTCACCGCCTTCGCGCACCCGCACGCAGTGCTTGTTGGGAACGTCGGCATACCAGGCCGCCCCCTCGGCATCGAGGCAGATGCCGTCAGGGTATCCATCGAGATCGGCCCAGATGCGTCGGTTGGACAAGGAGCCGTCGGAGGCAATGTCGAAAGCGGTCAGCCTGTTGGCATGGGATTCGGCAATGATCAGCGTCTTGTTATCAGGGGTCACAGCCATGCCGTTGGCGAAGGCGATAGCGTCCGCCACTTGCCTGACCTTTCCATCCCGTGTGACCAAGACGATGGTGCCGGGGCCGAAATGCTGGCCCGCCGCCGGAGCCGGCCCGCCGCCATTGACATAGACATTGCCCCGCCCATCGACGACGATCTCGTTCCACGGGCTTTTCGAGAGGCCGCGCAGATCCGCATGAGTGACGAGCGAGCCACCGGCTTCCTGCCGCAACAGCAGGCCCTCGCGGCCTGAGACAACCAGCAGACGACCATCCGGCAGCCAGTCGATGGAGTAGGGCAGGACAGCCGGAACCCTGAGCATGACCTCGCTGTTGCCGTGCGCATCGACGGCAATGATCTCGCCGGTGCCCCAGTTGCAGACCCAAAGGCGTCCGTCGTGCCAACGCGGCGATTCGCCGAAGGCGAGACCGTCAACCACGACACGCGCTGGGGGAGGAGATTGGTTCTGCATGGCGAGACTCCTTGTTGCGCGACAGTCGTACCGGACGTCGCCGCCTCCCAAGGACGAGTAAGGGACGAATGTCCCGACATGATCACGGCAATTTTTATGCACCGGAATGCTGTCCACTCCTTTCTATGGCGAAGTGCAATGGATCAGGCTCTAGGTCCATTATCCCTTGTGCTGCTGATATTGTTTCATCACAATAATTCATTGAAACTTACTCTTGGCACCTAGGAAAATTTTTGGATGTTCGACTTCTTCTCACGAAAGTCCAAGAGAAGTCCCAAAATTCCCTCAGGAGTTCAATCTCCCGCTGCGGCGCATGCATCGCGCGCCGAGTCCTTGTTGCCGGTGATCGTGCCTCGGTCGACTGTGGATCAGGCGAACGAAAATCCCTTTGAAATCGTTTTTGCTGTCCAGAAATTCATCCACAGCATTGTTTCGGAGGGGCTCTACCGCAAATCGGAGCTCAACCCGAAGGCGATGCAGGTCTCCCATGCTGATTTGTATTCGGCGGAGATAGCGAACGGCGGCCATAGTCAATTCATTCATAATGCCGGCGGGGCGTTCGACACTATGGTTGCAAACGCTCGTGCCGGTCTCACGGCCATTGGAGCAAAAGGGCAGTTGGCGACTCTTGAAAAGATGTCCACCTGGGTCTCCGAACACCCTGACGAGGCCGAGGAACAGACTGGCTTCGAGGGTGGCCGCGCCGATTTTCTCGACACACTTGACGATGCCTTCTACGTCGCCGACGAAGCTTCGCCGATGTGCGACCTGCTGGCGCGCTGGATCGTGTCATGGCCTGACCTTCGAGTTGTGGAAGACGAGGTCTGCGATGAAGCCATACTTCAGTTGGCAATGGCCAATCCCCGTCGCGAATCTCGGCTTCTCCACCGGTCGATCGCCGAGCTCGTCGGCCAGATGATCAGCAAGCGCCATGTTGGCGTAGGTCTCGCTTGCGCCAATGCAGCGCCACCCGAAGTCAAGTTATCGATTGGCATGGTGAGGATGTTGGATGTCGATGGCGAGAAGCAACTGGTTTTTCAACTGCTGACCAATGCGAATGAGCCTCGCCTGTGCGTGGCTACGGAAAGCCATGCGGCTGTTTATGAATGCGGAGCTCCCGAAACACCGTCGATTGCTCGCCCAGGTGAAAATATATTAGCGGCCGGCGCGCCTCGTGTTGGCCGCAGGCTCGGGCAGGTGGACGGGCAATTGGTGGCAAAATTGATTGAGCTGGCGGAGGAGTACCACGCGCCGGTTGCCGTCGATCTCCTGTTGCGAAAGGTTGGGCTCGATCCGATGAAGGCTGTCGTATCGGCGAATTCCGTTGCCCAGCGCGAGGAAGGGCCGGTTGTGAAGTGGGTGGTGATGGCTGGTGGTCACGCTTTTCTCTTCCAGTCGTATCCGGAGCGTGGTGTGCTGCTCCGCGGCGATAACGAGGAAAGTCTGGCAGAGGCTGATCGAAATGAGCTTGAGGAGTATTTTGACCTCACAGTAGCAGCTGGCGAATAGATTGTTTGTGGCGGCTCTGCGCGATCGTCCTTGCCGATGCCGCTCTGCTCGACGGCCAGCGCGCCCGCCATCGCGGCGGAAGCTGAAGACGAACCCGCGCCGCCCATTGTCGCGTTGCGGGCAGGGGGTGTTTCCGCTATTGAGGCCGGACCTGAAACAGGGACCGCCCCATGAGCCTTGTCGACACGGTCAAGAACGCGTTCGTACCGATCCATCGCGAAGGTTATCCCTTCATCGCGGCCTTTGGCGCGGCGACGCTCTTCCTCGGCTATTTCTCCTCGATCCTGTTCTGGATCGGCCTGATCCTGACCGCCTGGTGCGTCTATTTCTTCCGCGACCCCGAGCGCGTCACGCCTGTCGACGACCGCCTGGTGGTGAGCCCCGCCGATGGCATAATCTCGGCGGTCGGGCCGGCCGTGCCACCGCGCGAGCTTGGCCTCGGCAATGTCGAGATGACCCGCATCTCCGTGTTCATGAATGTCTTTTCCTGCCACGTGAACCGCTCTCCGGTTCGCGGCCGCATCACCAAGACTGAACATCGGCCCGGAAAGTTCCTCAATGCCGAACTGGACAAGGCGAGCACCGAAAACGAGCGCAACGGCCTTGTCATCGAGAGCCCCAACGGCACGGTGGCGGCAGTCCAGATCGCCGGCCTGGTGGCGCGCCGCATTGTCTGCTGGACCGAGGCCGGCGCTTCCATCGGCACCGGCGAGCGTTTCGGCCTGATCCGTTTCGGCTCGCGCGTCGACGTATTCCTGCCTTTGGCCGCCACGCCGCGTGTTGCCGTTGGCCAGACGGCGGTCGGCGGCGAAACCGTGCTGGCCGAGTTCGGCGGCGTCGTCGGCACGCCCCTCGTGCGGATTTCCTGACGGTGGGCACGCAGTATAAAAAATTCGAAGCCCATGCCAGCGGCGGTCCGCGCATCCGCGAGATCCCGATGCGCATGGTGTTGCCCAACCTGGTCACCGTGCTCGCTATCTGCGCCGGCCTGTCCGGCATCCGCTTCGGCTTCGAGGGGCGTTTCGAGCCGGCGGTGGTGATGGTGCTGCTGGCTGCTTTCCTCGACGGCATAGACGGCCGCTTGGCGCGGATGCTGAAGGCGACCTCCAAATTCGGCGCGCAGATGGATTCGCTGGCCGACATCGTCAATTTCGGTGTCGCGCCAGCACTGGTGCTCTATGCCTTCCTGCTTGACCGTGCCGGCTCGCCGGGCTGGATCGCGGCACTGCTGTTTGCGATCGCCTGTGGGTTGCGGCTGGCGCGTTTCAACGTACTCGACGACGAGAAAGCCGAGCGCCCGATATGGCAGACCGAATATTTCGTCGGTGTGCCGGCGCCGGCGGGTGCCGTGCTGGTGATGCTGCCGCTCTACCTCTATTTCCTTCGCCTTGGGGTTGAGCCCAGCCGGCCGGCCGCCTTCGTCGCCACCGGCTTCACCATCCTGGTCGCCTTCCTGCTGGTCAGCCGGTTGCCGGTTTATTCCGGCAAGAACGTCAAGATCCCTGGCGACAGGGTGCTGCCGGTCATCCTCGCCGTCGTCCTATACGTCCTCCTGCTGATGACCTATCCCTGGTACACGCTGACGGCATCGGTCGCGGGCTACCTGATCTTCCTGCCGTTTTCCGTGCGCGCCTACTCCAAGCGCGCCAAGCTGGAAGGCGAGAAGGTGCCGCCTTCGGATATAGGTTAGGGCCGCAGGCCCCGGATCAGCAAATCGGTCCAGGCGGACGCGAAGCGTTCGTCGCTGACCTCGATCGAGCGCTGGGTCCAGATCGCTTCGAAGACGCGGAACATGGCGACGCTGCCGACGATGACGGCGGCGACCGCGTCGCTGTCATGGGAGCGCAGTTCGCCTTGGCGCTGGCGCTCCCGCAGCCATTCGGCGACTGCGTGGTAGGTGCTCTGCATGATCTCGCCACGCGCCGAGGCTTTCAATTCCGGGAAGTGCTCGAGATCGCGCCACAGGATTCTGAGCATGTCGCGATTCGCGCCGAGTTTTTCCAGCATACCCTCCACGATCCGCCGTGCCCCCTGATCGGCAGGAAGCACCTGTTCGCCCAGTTCGGCCCGTCCCTCCCGTGCCGTTCCAACAAACCGGTCGATAGCCGCGGCAAGCAGCGCTTCCTTCGAGGGAAAGTGCTTGTAGAGCGCACCCGAGCCACGCGACAGGCCGGCGGCCTCCTGAATTTCGGGAACGCTGGTCCGGTCATAGCCGCGCTCGGCGAACAGGCGGATGGCTTCGCGTAAAATGCGCTCGCGTCCTGCGGATGGCGGCCTCATGGCTATTCCTGTTCACCCGATCCTGGCGGCGGGGGTTAGCGCTCGACAACACCATCCCGGTGCGAAATCAGGGCTCGCTCACCGCGCGCTTCCACCCTGCTCGGAAAGCCATGCCTTCCATGTTCTTTCTCCCAGCCGCTCGCTGGTTTCAACCAGACCCAGGGCAAGGCTTATCTTTCGGCTGACTGGCAACGGCAGAATGAGACGCCGCAGCCCGAGCGCATCGCGGTACTGTCGAGCGAATGTCGAGAACGGCATCACCTCGGGTCCGCCGATCTGCGGGCGGACGCCGCGTTCCCCATCCCTGACAGCCTGGGCCAGATAGCTGGTGACGTCGCGCGTATCGACGGGATTTGAGGGCGAGGTCGGCAGCGGCCAGACCGGCAGCCATTTCAGCCCGGCCAGCATCTGCGCCAGAAGGTAAAAGAATGGCGTCGCGCGGATGACCGACCACGAAAGCGGCGACGTCCGCACAAGCCGCTCGCCGGCCAGCTTCACGCGGCTATAGGGCAGGGTGCTGAAGTCGAGGCCGACGATCGACACGAAAATGAAATGCGAGACATCTGCGCGCTGCGATGCGGCAAGCAGCCGCCGCGTGCCCTCGACGTCGACATCGGATGGACTGGAGAAGAAATCGATCGGCCGCATACCGCGCCTGGCGATCGGCGACAGCGTCGCCGCATGGATGACCGTATCGATGCCGCCAAGGGCTTCATCGATGCCTTCGCCCATTGCGAGATCGCCGAGCGCCCATTCCACGGAGCGGTCCAGCCCAGCTTTCCTGGCCAGCAACCTGACGGCGTGCCCGGAGGCGTTTAGTGCCGGCACGAGATCGCGTCCGAGATGTCCGGTGCCGCCGGTGACGAGGATTTTTGCCATTCAGGATCTCCTTGCCGTGCAAAGGAGGTGTCATGCCGCGCTGGCTGGAAACAGGCATGCTCAGCGTCTCTTTCCGTCGTGAGTGAATACTCTCTCACCTAAGATTTGCCCATCTGAATCGCTGCGGCACGACGGCGCAATCATGGGTCGGGCGATCTCGAAAGGAGTAGTTTATTCAGCGATTGTATCAAACTCTGAACGGCTCTAAGCCGCCACGCCAAGCCCCAGCCGGTCGATCGCCAGCTTCCTGGTCGATACATAATCGGTCTTGCCCGAACCGAGCACCGGGATTTCTTCGACCTTGACGATGTCGTTGGGCACCATCAGTTCGGCCGCTCCAGCCTTTTTGCCGAACTGTCGCAGCTCCTCGGCGCTTGCCTCGTCTGCGGTGGTGACCAGTACGATGCGCTCGCCGCGCCTCTTGTCCGGCACCGCTACCGCCGCATGGCGTTCTTCCGGCCAAAGCGACTGCACCAGCATCTCGACCGCGCCCAGCGACACCATCTCGCCGGCGATCTTGGCGAAGCGCTTGGCGCGACCGCGAATGGTGATGAAGCCTTCGCGGTCGACGGCGACGATGTCGCCGGTGTCGTGCCAGCCGGTCAGCGGCTGTAGCTCGCCGGGTCGGTCCGCGGTCATGTAGCCCATCATCATGTTCGGCCCGTCGAGCCACAACTGGCCGGCATCATCGATGCCTTCGACCGGCTCCAGCTTCATGCGCATGGCCGGCAGCAGCCGCCCGACCGTGCCGTCGCGGCCGTGGATCGCGGTGTTGACGGCAACCACGGGCGCCGCCTCGGTAAGCCCGAAACCTTCGATGATCTCGGCCTGGAAGCGTTCGCGATAGACGCGGCGGGTATCCTGCTTCACCGCCTCGGCGCCGGCGACGATGAAGCGCAGGCTGGAAAAATCTCCGTCCTTGGCGGTGCGGGCATAGTTGGCGAGGAACGTATCGGTGCCGAACATGATGGTCGGTTTTACCTTGCGCGCAATCTCGGGGATGATCTTGTAGTGGAGAGGCGAGGGATAGAGGAACAGCTTCACCCCGGTGACCAGCGGCAGAATGGACCCGCCCGTCAGGCCGAACGAATGGAACACCGGCAGCACGTTGAGCAGGATGTCCGCCGGCGAGATGGTGATCCGCGCCTCGGCCTGCATGGCATTGGCGAAAAGGTTCTTCTGCGACAGGACGACCGCCTTCGGCGTGCCTTCCGAACCCGAGGTGAACAGGATCACGCCCGGCTTGGCCGCATCCTGTCGCTGCAGCGGCAGACGCCACAGCAAGGCGGCTGCAAGCTTGTCCAGCGCGGTGACGCTCTGGCGTACGTCTTCCAGCCACAGCAGCCTGGCGCCGCCCTTTTCGACCGCGGCGACGATATCGGCGAGATCGGCCTTCTCGACGAAAGCACGCGAAGAGACAACGGTGCGGATGACGGCCGTGCGCACCGCTGCGGTGACGCTTGCCGGCCCGGCCGTGTAATTGATCATCGCCGCCACCCGGCTCGCCGAGAGAAGGCCGACGAATGACAGCACGACACCATTGGCGTTGGGCAGCATCAGTCCAACAGCCTCTCCCGGCGCCGTCACCGCCTCGAAGCGCCTGCCCAGCACGCGGGCGCCGATGAACATCTTGCGGTAGCTCAAGGCCCCCGAGATCACATCTTCGATGATGGTGTGCGAGGCGCCGACACGGTCAGCGGCATCGCGCATGGCCAGGAACAGGCCTCGGTCAAGGTCGGTGCCGAAAAGCCGGGCTTCGGCAACCCGGTCGAACAGCGCATTGGTGTTCGAGGCCTGGTCCGGATTGCGCGCCACCAGTTCGGCGATCGTCATCGGCTCCAGAACACTGATCGACAGCCGTGGGAACCAGTGACGGGGTGCCTTGTCCTTAGGCGTCAGCGAGACCGGCAGGTTGCGTGCGCCGGCGACGAAGATCGGCACGATGCGGGCATCGGCCTGCATGGCGATGCGGGTAACGGCGCGAAACAGCCGAAACGTCTTGACGTCGGGCTCGACCGCGTCCGGCAGATAGACGGCTAGCCGGCCCTTGCCCTTCAGCACGCGTACCAGCCGGCGGCTGACGAAGACATGTTCAGCGTTGAAGGCAATGGTGCGGCCGAGTTCGCGCCATGGCTCGAGCCATGGCGAGCGCGCCGAAACCTCGTCGAGTATATGCAGCGTGTCGTCGGGCAGCAGCGACAGCATCAGCGCCGGCTCGAAGCGCGACTGGTGCGAGATGACATAGATGACCGGCACCTGCGCCCTGCGGGCGAGCCTGATGCGATTGTCGCTGATCCGGTAGGCGAGCTTGAACGGCACGTAAAGCAGCGTCTGGGTGAAGCGCAGGCCGAGGCGGAATTTCTCCATCACGCCGATCAGCAGCCAGGCCACAACCAGACCCGCAAGCAGCGCCAGTGTCAGGACCATGCCGCGTCTCTCCCAACGATTTTGTCATTGCGGCTCTTGTACGGCCGCTTCGGGAGCAGAGCCTAACGGAAGTCGGGGCAAGGTCAATGCGAAAGGGGCGCCCTCACGCCGGCTTCAGCCGTCCGCTGATGAAACGGAACTCCTGCGTCTTGCCGCCATAGCCGTAGGCGGCTGCCGGAACCTCGTGCACGAAAGCATAGCTTTCCTGGTGCACGCCGCCCAACAGGCGGCCAAAGGCGTCGAAGATCGCTTTGAGATACGCTTCCAGTTCGAGCTTGGTGTTGGTGCCGTCGACCACCTTGATGTCGAGCCAGAACGTGTTGGTGCCGTGCTCGGCGAGCGACTTGCCGCCGGCGAACCAGTGCTGCGGATCGAGATAGGACACGGCCACCGCGGTGATCGTCGGGTCCTTGCGCAGGTGCGCGGCGGTGATTTCGGTTATTTCCCTGGCGATCTCGGCGGACAGGGTGGCGTCGGGCTTGCCGGTGACGCTGACATTGACGATGGGCATTTTTCTTCTCCTGATTTGACCGGCGTCGGTCGCCGTTGGAGAGACCGTGCGATCATTCTAGAATCAAAAAAATCGAATTGCTTTTAACCCAAGATTCGATAATATCGAATTATGGAAACGCTCGATCCCGACCTGCTCAGAACTTTCCTTGCGTTCGTCGACAGCGGTTCGCTGGCGCGGGCGGCGGCCAGTGTCGGCCGCTCGCCGTCCGCGGTAACGGCCCAGATGCAGCGTCTGGAAGAGATTGTAGGCGAGCTGCTTCTGGCGCCGCAGGGCAGAGGTCGCGGTCTGACCCCGGCAGGCGAGGACCTCGTCGGCCATGCCAGGCGCATTCTTGCCGTGCATCGCGAGGCGTGGCTGGCGCTGAAAGGCGCACGCGCTGCCGGGCGCGTCGCCATCGGCACGACACAGGATTTCGCCGATAGCGGCCTGCCGGACCTGCTGCGTGCCTTCGCCTCCAGCCATCCGCGCGTCAGGATCGAACTGCGTGTCGGCCGCTCCGCCGAACTGGCGCAGGCGCTGCAGGCCGGCAGCCTCGATCTGGCGATCGTCATGCGCCAGACGGCGGCACCGGACGAGGTCGGGGTCCTGTGTGAGCCGATGATATGGCTGTGTTCGAGCAAGGGGCTGGCCTCGCGGCAGGAAGAATTGCCGCTGGCGCTGCTTGATCCCTATTGCGGGTTTCGCGAGGCGGCACTCGCCGCGCTCGATGCAGCCGGCCGCCGCTACCGCATCGCTGCCGGCAGCGCCAGCCTGGCCGGCCTGCGTACCGCGGTGAATGCCGGCGTGGCGCTGACCTTGCGGACATCACGCTTTGCCCATTCCGGCATTGTCGAAGCACCGCGCGAGCTTGGCCTGCCGCAGGTGCCGATGGCTGAGTTCGCGATCCGGCTGCGCGCCGGCGCCGATGCGTCCGCGAGCGATCTGGCGGTGTTGCTGGGTGCCAACCTGGCTCTCTCCGGATCGCCTGGTTGAATTCAACGAGGCCACATTCCGTCATCAGCCTGTTGGCAAAGAAAAAGCCGACCTTGCGGTCGGGCCGGTCTATTGCAAAGAAAAAGCCGACCTTGCGGTCGGGCCGGTCTATTGCAAAGAAAAAGCCGACCTTGCGGTCGGCTTGGGAGTGAGACGGGCCGAGGGGTTTGGGG
>NZ_VFVS01000038.1:0-14005 GCF_006442215.1 Mesorhizobium sp. B2-3-11
AGCCTCCAAAGCAACGAAAATGGCCGCCCTCAATCCTCACAACAAGCCTCCCGCAATATTGCGCAACGGGCCCCTTGAGGGGGAGATGGCCGGCAGGCCAGAGGGGGGCGCCTGGGCGCGTTCATTGCTGTCCGGTCTCCGTTCATGACCGACTACGCAAAACTCATAGACACTGAGACCTGGGCCTTCATCGAGCGGACCAATTCCTATTATCCGCCCGATACGATCGACTACACGATCGCGCGGCAGCGCGAGATCTATGACCGCATGTGCGGCGAGTTCTTTGCCGGCTATCCGCAAGGCGTGACGGCCGAGACGACCGCCATCGCCACACCTGTCAGCAACATCCCGATCCGCATCTATCGCAACGCAACGCCGGACCGTGCCGCCATGGTGCTCTACATCCATGGCGGAGGCTTCATCCTCGGCGGGCTGGACAGCCACGACGATGTCTGCGCCGAGCTTTGCGGCCGCACCGGTTATGAGGTGGTCTCGGTCGATTACCGGCTGGCGCCGGAGCATCTACACCCAGCCGCTTTCGACGATGCGATGACCGCCTTCGAATGGGCCGCGGGGGGCTCCGACCGCCCGGTGGTGCTGTGCGGCGACAGCGCCGGCGGCAACCTTTGCGCCGCCGTTGCGCATGCGACGCGTGGCCATGCGAAAAAGCCGGTCGGCCAGATGCTGATCTATCCCGGCCTCGGCGGCGATCGCTCGCGCGGCTCCTATGTGACGCATGCCGAGGCGCCGATGCTGACGGTGCGCGATCTCGAATTCTACAAGCACATCCGCACCGGGGGCGTGGACCAGACCGGTGACATCACGCTGTCGCCGCTGGCCGATGCCGATTTCGCCAACCTGCCGCCGACCGTGCTGGTGACCGCCGAGTGCGACCCGCTGTCATCCGATGGCGAGGCTTATCGCGACCGCATCGTCGCGGCAGGCGGGCGCGCCACCTGGTTCGAGGAACCCGGCCTGGTGCACGGCTATCTCAGGGCCCGGCACAGCGTCGCCCGCGCCCGCGCGAGCTTCACCCGCATCGTCGACGCGGTGGCGACGCTCGGAAAGGGCGGCTGGACCTGGTAGGCGCCAATGGGCTGTCTCGTTCAGGAGGCCTTGGCCAGAAAACTCTGATAGTCCGATTTCGCCTGCAGCAGGCGCAACACGTTCTCGCGCGAACCGCGTACATGGGCGCGCGCCAGCGTTCCGGCGCGGCTGATGTCGTTCGCGCAGATCGCCTCGACGATCTCGGCATGCTCGTCGCGGGCGATCTTCCATTCGTCGAGCCACAGGAGTTCGGTCCAGACATAGTGCTGGCACTTGTCGAGGATGCCACACAGCATGCCGTGCAGCATCGCATTGCCGCTGATTTCGGCAATGACGCGGTGCAGATCGATGCCGACCTCCAGTTCCTGGAATTTTTCGCGCGTGGTGCGATCGGGAATGGCGGCCAGCCGCTCGCACTCGGCGAGCATGGCGCGCAGCCGCGCCTTGTCCTTCTCGGTCGCGGCGGCCGCCGCCAATTCCGTCGCATGGCCGTCGAGCAGTTCGCGGATGGCGAACGCCTCGCGGAACATGTTGATGTCGAACTCGGTGACGGCATAGCCCTGGCGCGGCCGGCCGGTGACCAGTCCGTCGCGCTCCAGCCGGTTGAAGGCCTCGCGCACCGGCGTGCGGCTGACATTGAGTTTGGCCGCGATATCGCTCTCGGTGACGCGCGAGCCCGGCGGAATCTGGCCGGTCACGATCATCGCCTTGAGCGCGGAATAGACCGAGTCGCGCAGCGTATTTTTTGTTTCCTTGGCCAAGTTCCGTTCCCAGTTCTCCGGCTGCTTTAGCCGAACATTGCCTCGTTTGTAGTCGCAGTCGGCGCAATTTGCCACGCCCTGCGGCACCGTCCCATCGTCGAATTGATCGTCCTCGCCGGAGTTGACAACACCGATCTCTCGGCTACATTCGAAATTGTATACAAAATCGCATGCCAAATCAAAAACAAATGGGAACACCGGTCGGAGAACCGAAATGAACAGGAACTTTAGAACTTTCGCGATAGCCGGCCTCTTTGCCTCCGTGGCAGTGCCTGCCCTCGCCGCCGACACCATCACCGTCGCCTCGTGGGGCGGCACCTATCAGGAAGCGGAAACCAAGGCCTTCTTCAAGCCGACCGCCGATGCGCTCGGCATCACCATCAAGGAAGACACCACCAACGGCCTCGACGACGTGCGCCTGCAGGTGACCGGCAATGCGGTGAAGTGGGACATCACCGAACTCGGCGCCGACGAATGCGCGCGCGGCTCCAAGGAAGGGTTGTTCGAAAAGCTGGACTACGGCATCATCGACAAGAGCGGCATCAACCCCAAGCTGGTGCATGACGACTGGGTCGGCATTTCCTACACCTCCGTCGTGCTGATCTATCGGACCGACGTCTTCGGCGACAAGGGCCCGAAGACCTGGGCCGACTTCTGGAACGTGGAGAAGTTTCCGGGACGGCGCGCGCTGAGCAGCAGCCAGGCGACGGAGACGCTGAGCGTCGCCGCACTCGCCTCCGGCCTGCCGATCGACAAGGTCTATCCCGTCGACATCGACGGCGCGCTGAAATCGGTCGACAAGATCCGTGGCCATGTCGACGCCTGGTGGACCTCCGGCGCCCAGGCCATGCAACTGGTGAAGGATGGCGAAGTCGACATGGCGAGCATCTGGAACGGCCGTGCCGGCACCCTGAAGAAGGCAGGCGCGCCGGTCAGCTTCTCGTTCGACCAGGGCGTGCTCACCGCCGACTGCATGGTCATCCCCAAAGGCGCCAAGAACAAGGAAACGGCGATGAAGGCGCTGGCGATGTTCGTCAGCCCGCAGCTGCAGGCCAATCTGCCGCTCTATGTCGACAATGGGCCGGTGAACGAGAAGGCTTTCGAGACCGGCAAGATCCCGCCCGAGCGGATCAAGGACATCAACTCGGCGCCCGAAAACGTCAAGAAGCAGGTGTTGCAGGACGCCGAGTTCTGGCGCGACACCCTCGTCGAGGCGACGGAAAAGTTCAACAATCTGATCCAGCAATAGGCCGGAACCCTGACATTGCGTGGCGGCGCAAACGCCGCCCCGCTCCTTCAGTCTCTGCACAGGAGAAAACGATCTTGTCCATTGCACCATCCGCGCTGCCGATCAGCATGCGCCGGATCGAGAAACGATTTGGCAGCGTGCCGGTGTTGCGCGACCTGAATCTCGATGTCGAAGCCGGCGAGTTCCTGACGCTGCTCGGGCCTTCCGGATCGGGGAAGACGACGCTGCTGATGATCCTGGCCGGTTTCGTCAGAGCCAATGGCGGGAGCATCAAGGTCGGCGGCGACGAGATCATCACCACGCCGCCGCACAGGCGCAACATCGGCATGGTATTCCAGAACTATGCGCTGTTTCCGCATATGAATGTCTTCCACAACATCGCCTTTCCACTGAAGCAGCGCGGCGTCGCGGCAGCCGAGACGGCGCAGCGCGTGGAGAAGGCGCTGGAGCTGGTGAAGCTGCAGGGCTTGGGCGAGCGCCGCGTCGACCAGCTCTCCGGCGGTCAGCGCCAGCGCGTGGCCCTGGCGCGCGCCATCGTCTTCGAGCCGCGCATCGTCTTGATGGACGAACCGCTGTCGGCGCTCGACAAGGGTCTGCGCGAGCATATGCAGATCGAATTGCGCGCGCTTCATCGCCGTCTTGGCATGACGACGGTCTATGTCACGCACGACCAGCGCGAAGCCATCACCATGTCGGACCGTATCGCCGTGATGAACGCTGGCCGCATCGAACAGCTCGACAAGCCCGAAACCCTCTATGTCGCGCCGAAGACGCAATTCGTGGCCGGTTTCATCGGCGAATCGAATTTCATTCCCGTCGAGTGCCGCAACGGGTCGGTCTGGTATCAGGACAGGCGAATCCAGACCGGCGCACCGACACCGCCGGCGGGTCGGCATCTGATGGTGGTGCGACCGGAGAAGTTGCGGCTGGTCACCGCCGACGAGCCGTCGACCGACATCAATGTGCTCGATGCGACGGTCAGCGATGTCATCTACCAGGGCGACAGTTTCGTCTGCTATGCCAGCCTGAGTGACGGCCGCCAGCTGACGTTGCGCGATTATTGCCGCAGCGATGTGCTGGCCAGAATGCCGGCGCCCGGCCATCCGATCACGCTCGGCCTCGATGCGAAGGACACGATCCTGGTGGCGGCCGAGGGATGAGCGCGCAATCCGCCCTGCTGAAAGAGATCGCCGGCCCGGCGAGGCAGGATCTGAACGCGCAAGAGCTACGCGCCGATGCGCGGCGGGAGTCACTGCGGCTGCTGGCGTTGCTGGCGCCGAGCCTGTTCCTTGTCTGTGCCATCATCATCGTGCCGATCGGCTGGCTGTTCTGGCTGTCGCTGTTCGACGAGACCGGCGCCTTCAGCGCCGCCAACTACGCACGCTTCTTCGAGCAGGCCTCCTACATCAGGACCTTCATCACCACCTTCAAGGTCGCCTTCATCGTTACCGGCGCCTGCGTGCTGCTGGGCTATCCCCTGGCCTACATGCTGTCGCAACTGCCGCGCCGGGCCGCCTCGATCTGCCTGATCTTCGTCATCCTGCCGTTCTGGACATCGGTTCTGGTGCGCACCTATGCCTGGCTGGTGATCCTGCAGCGCAAGGGCCTGATCAACAGCTGGCTGATCGACCTCGGCGTGATCAGCCAGCCGCTGTCGCTGGCCAATAATTTTTCAGGCGTGGTCATCGGCATGACGCACATATTGCTGCCGTTTCTTGTTTTGCCGCTCTACGCCTCGATGAAGACCATCGACACCGACTGCCTGCGCGCCGGCATGAACCTCGGCGCCGGCCCGGCCGCGACCTTTAGGCAGATCTTCTTTCCGCTGTCGCTGCCCGGCCTCGCCTCGGGCGTGGTCATCGTCTTCGTGCTGTGCCTCGGCTTCTTCGTCACGCCGGCGCTGATGGGCGGCGGCAAGGTGGTGATGTGGGCGATGCGCATGGAACAGACCACCAGCCTCTATTCCAACTGGGGTGCGGGTGCGGCACTCGGCGTGGTGCTGCTGGTGGTCACGCTCGCGCTTCTGGGCCTGTTCCAGTGGCTGCTCGGCGCGCGCGCCACCGGCGTATGGAGTTCGCGATGAGCGGAGATATCGGCCTGCCGATCTCGCACCGGCAACGCCTGTGGCTGTACGGCCTCGGCGGCCTCGTGCTGTTGTTCCTGATCGCGCCGTCGGTCATCATCGTCATCATGTCGTTTTCGGATTCGACGCTGCTGCAATTCCCGCCGCAGCAATGGTCGCTGCGCTGGTACGAAAACTATTTCCAGTCGCTGGAATGGCGTGACGCCACCATCGTGTCGGTGAAGGTCGCTGTCATGACCGCGCTGGTGGCGACGCCGCTCGGCACCGCCGCGGCCTACGCCATCAACAGGGGTACGCTGCGCTTCAACGGCACCATCAACGCGCTGCTCACGGCGTCGCTGATCATCCCGGTGATCCTGGTCGGCATCGGCACCTTCTTCCTCTATGCGCGCATCGGCCTCAACAACACGCTGACCGGCCTGGCCATCGCGCATACGGTGCAGGCGCTGCCGCTGGTGGTGCTGACGGTGCTGTCGGGCCTGCGCTCCTACGACATGAACCAGGAGCGCGTGGCGCGCAGCCTGGGTGCGGGACGCATCGCTGCCTTCTGGCAGGTGACGATGCCGCAGATCCGCTTCTCGATCGTCTCGGGGGCGCTGTTTGCCTTCATCACCTCCTTCGACGAAGTTGTCGTCTCGCTGTTCATCTCGGGCGGCGAGACCACCACCTTGACGCGCCGCATGTTCAACGCGCTGCGCGACCAGATCGACCCGACCATCGCCGCCATCTCGACCTGCCTGATCGTGCTCTCGGTCCTGCTGTTGTCGCTGGCGCAGATCTTCGGCCGCCGGCATTGATTTCATCGGACCCATTCGCTTCAAGTGACCCTAGGGATATCCAGACCAGATGCGTGATTTCCAGTTTCCCGGCCGCTCGCCGGTTCGTGCCACGGAAGCGATTGCCGCGACATCGCACCCGCTCTCGACGCTGGCGGCCATCGAGATGCTGCGCGCCGGCGGCAATGCCATGGATGCCGCCATCTGTGCGGCCGCCGTGCAGGGCGTGGTCGAGCCGCAATCGACCGGGATAGGCGGCGATTGCTTTGTCCTCTACTGCCCCAAGGGACAAAGCGAGGTGCTGGCCTTCAACGGCTCGGGCCGGGCGCCGGCGGCCGCGACCGTCGACTGGTATCGCGACAAGGGTTTTAGCGAGCTTCCCAAGCAGGGACCGCATGCGGTGACCGTGCCGGGCGCCATCGACGCCTGGTGCCGGCTGCTCGAGGACTATGGCAGCAAGAGCCTGACCGAGGTGCTGGCGCTGGCGATCCACTACGCCGAGAACGGCTATGTCGTGCACGACCGCGTCGCCTTCGACTGGGCCGACCCGGAGACCGATCTTTCCGCCGACGAGCACGCGGCCCGCATCTTCCTGCCCGGCGGCGCCGCGCCGAAGGCCGGCGACGTGCACAAGCAGCCGGAACTGGCCGCCACCTTGCGGATAATCGCCAAGCACGGCCGCGCCGGATTCTACGAAGGCGCGGTCGCCGGCGACATGGTGCGCCGGCTCAAGGAATTGGGCGGACTGCACACGGCCGAAGATTTCGCCATGACCCGAGGCGACTATGTGGCGCCGGTCAGCGTCAGCTATGGCGGTCATGAGATTCACCAGATGCCGCCGAACAACCAGGGCCTGACGGCGCTGATGATGCTGAACGTGCTGTCGGGCTTCAAGCTCGGCGGGCTCAACCCCAACGGCGCCGAGCGCCTGCATCTGGAGATCGAGGCCGGGCGGCTGGCCTATCGCGACCGCGACCGTTTCGTCGGCGACCAGGACCGTGTCCCGGTGCCCGTGAGGGAGCTTCTGTCGGCCGCCCATGCCGAGCGGCTGCGCGCCGAGATCGACCGCGAGCGCGCCATGACCCATCTGCCTGACATCCAGTTGCCCGGCAGCGACACGGTCTACATCTCGATCGTCGACCGCGACCGCAACGCGGTCTCCTTCATCAACTCGACCTATTATTCCTTCGGCAGCGGCGTCGTCGGCCCGAAGACCGGCGTGGTGCTGCAGAACCGCGGCTCGAGCTTCCGCCTCGACGCGGCGCACCCCAACGCCATCGCGCCCGGCAAGCGGCCGATGCACACGATCATGCCAGGCATGGCGACCAAAAACGGCCGCGTGGTGATGCCGTTCGGCGTGATGGGCGGCGGCTACCAGCCGTTCGGCCATGTCCATCTTTTGACCAACATGATCGATTTCGGCATGGACCCGCAGCAGGCGCTCGACGCGCCGCGCGTGTTCTACAATGACGGCATGGTGGAGGCCGAGCGCAACGTGCCCGCCGAGGCGATCGAAGGCCTGCGCCGGCGCGGCCATGCCATCACCGAGCCGCACCATCCGCTCGGCGGCGGCCAGGCGGTGCTGATCGACTGGGAAAAGGGAACGCTGACGGGGGCATCGGATCCGCGCAAGGACGGGATGGCGCTGGGATATTGAGGTTTACGGCAGGATGATTGGTCGCAACCTTTGAAAGCCGGGGTTTCCTGTCCCCCACAACGTGGGAGAGGTGGCTCGGCGAAGCCGAGACGGAGCGGGGGCGGCGCCAACGTCGACTGGACTTTCACAAGCACTCGTCTGAAACATAGCCGGTGACCATGACCCAGACCCACACAGACCTCTCCCGCCGCCTCGTGGCCGGCGCCGATGCCGCGCCCGCAATCCTCGCCCCTGACAGACCCACGCTCACCCATGGCGGCCTGCGCGCGCTGATCGCCGCCACGGCCACACAGCTTCATGCCCTCGGCATCGGCCGGGGCGACAGGGTGGCGATCGTGCTGCCGAACGGGCCTGAGATGGCGACGGCTTTCGTCGCCGTGGCGGCCACCGCCTCGACGGCGCCGCTCAACCCCGCCTACCGGACCGACGAGCTCGATTTCTACCTGACCGATATCGGCGCCAAGGCGATCCTTGTCGGAGTCGATGAAGCCGGCCCGGCTGTGACCGTTGCCGATCGCCTCGGCATCCGCGTGCTGCGCCTCATCGTGCCGCCAGATGCGCCTGCCGGCACTTTCATCATCGAGGGTGCCGCGGTCGGACCGCAAGCGGCGCCCGATATGGCTGGTGACGATGATATCGCGCTTTTGCTGCACACCTCCGGCACCACCTCACGCCCCAAGCTGGTGCCGCTCAGCCATGCCAATGTCGCGGCCTCCGCCCGCCATATCGGCGCGACGCTTGGGCTGACGGCGGATGACCGCTGCCTCAACATCATGCCGCTGTTCCACATCCACGGCCTGATCGCGGCGGTGCTGTCGTCGCTGGCATCGGGCGGCAGCATCTACTGCACGCCGGGCTTCAACGCGCTGCGCTTCTTCCAGTGGCTGAGCGACGCCAAACCGAGCTGGTACACGGCGGTGCCGACCATGCACCAGGCGATCCTGGCGCGCGCGGCGCGCAATGCCGAAGCGCTGGCGGCGGCACGCCCGCGCTTCATTCGGTCGTCCTCGGCGTCGCTGCCGGCGCAGGTGATGGCCGAACTAGAGGCGACCTTCGGCTGCCCTGTCATCGAATCCTACGGCATGACCGAGGCCGCGCACCAGATGGCGTCGAACCGGCTGCCGCCGGGCCTGCGCAAGCCGGGCAGCGTCGGTGCGGCCGGCGGCCCCGAAGTGGCGGTCATGGCGCCGGATGGCCGGCTGGTGCAAGCCGGCGAGACCGGCGAAATCGTCATTCGCGGACCCAATGTCACGTCAGGCTATGAGAAAAACCCGGACGCCAACGCCACTGCCTTCGCGCATGGCTGGTTCCACACCGGCGACCAGGGCGTGCTCGACGCTGACGGCTATCTCAGGGTCACCGGCCGGCTGAAGGAGATCATCAATCGCGGCGGCGAGAAGATCTCGCCGCTTGAGGTCGACGACGTGCTGATGGACCACCCGGCGGTGGCGCAGGTGGTGACCTTCGCCATGCCGCATGACAAGCTCGGCGAGGAGGTGGCGGCGGCCGTGGTGTTGCGCGAAGGCATGAGCGCAACCGAGGGCGAAATCCGCGCCCACGCCGCGATGCGGCTCGCCGACTTCAAGGTGCCGCGCAAGGTGCTGATCCTGGACGAGATCCCCAAGGGCGCGACCGGCAAGCTGCAGCGCATTGGGCTCGCCGCCAAACTCGGGCTCTAATGCATGTCGCTTGGAAGCGTCCCTCGGTTCCGAGATAACGACATGCATAGAATCAAAGGCTCACTACGATGAAGATCACCATCTTCGGTGCCGGCGCCATCGGCGGCTATCTCGCGGCAAAGCTGGCCATCGCCGGCCGGACCGACCTGTCGATCGTCGCCCGCGGCATGCATCTCGAGGCAATCAAGGCAAATGGCCTGCGCCTGATCGAGGACGGGAAGGAGACGACCGCCCCGGTCCGCGCCGCCGCCAAGGCGGAAGATCTCGGCGCGCAGAATTATGTCGTGCTGGCGCTGAAGGCGCATTCCGTCGCGCCCGCGCTCGACCAGATCGCGCCGCTGCTTGGGGAGAACACATCGGTCCTCACCATGCAGAACGGCGTTCCCTGGTGGTATTTCTACAAGGCCGGCGGCGCGCTCGAAGGCACCAGGCTGCATCAGGTCGACCCTGGCGGCTCGATTTGGGAGCGGCTCGGCCCGCAGCGCGTCATCGGCGCGGTGGTCTACCCCGCCGTCGAGGTCGACGCGCCCGGCCTGATCCGCCATGTCGAGGGCAGGCGCTTCTCGCTAGGCGAACCCTCGGGCGAGAGGAGCGAACGGGTCACACTCCTGGCCGGGGAGATGGTCAAGGCCGGGCTGCAGGCGCCGGTGCGCGACGACATCCGCGGCGAGATCTGGGTAAAACTGTGGGGCAATCTCTCCTTCAACCCGATCTCGGCGCTGACCGGCTCGACGCTGGCCGCCATCGTCGCCGACGAAGGCACCCGCCAGCTCGCCCGCACCATGATGCTGGAAGCGCAAGCAATCGGCGAAAGCCTCGGCGTGCGCTTCCCCATCGACGTCGACCGCCGCATCAAGGGCGCCGGCGGCGTCGGCGAACACAAGACCTCGATGCTACAGGATCTGGAACGCGGCCGACCGATGGAGATCGACGCGCTGGTGGGCGCGGTGCAGGAGCTTGGGCGGCTGACGGGCAAGCCAACGCCAGCTATCGATGGGGTGCTGGGGTTGGTAAAGAGGCTGGCGGTGGAGCGGGGGTGCTATGGGTGAGGTGGGAAACCGGCATCGGTCAGTGCCTGCCGTCCCGAATGACCCGAGAGAGACGTCCATAACTCTACGGTTGGACGGCCGCTTTGCGCCTCATCTCGATTATCGAAGTCAGCTGTGCCGCCGCCGAAAAGCGGACGTTAGTGACGACGCATCAGATGTGACGGGTGCGCCAGGACCGCACCTAGCCGTGACCCATATGTGATGTCGGCTTGTCCTTAGTTCCCGCTCGTAAAGCGTTGCAGGGCCAAGGTTCCACAGCCGGTAGACACGATCGGGCTCGGCCAAGCCGCGGCCGGGTTCTGTCAAGATATTTTGGACTCCGACGCGGAGTGGGTAGCTGCTCTGCCGACTTTCTTCCGCAAGGTGGAGAAAAACAGTTGGCGACCTACTTCAGAGGGTAGGACCAAGCGCGGAACGCTGACTTCAGATTGAAAGGAACGCGCAATGCCGAAGACTACGATTTGCCCTTGGTACGCCAAGGACGGGGAAGAGGCCGTGGCCCGCTTCTCCCGAGATCTTTTCCGATAGCGCATTTGGTGCCGATCACCGTGCACGGTCGCCACCGTGACCAAGTGATCCGCTGTACTTCGGTCTTCCGCTTGCAGTGCTTTCCTGCTTAATTCGAGTAAATTTGCACAATTATAGGGTTGCGGCATGATACCAATCTACATCGGCTATGATCCACGGGAATCCCGCGTTCTAGACGTAGCGCGATGGAGCGCTTATCGGCGGACAAGCACGCCGTTGCAGATACTACCATTGGTGCTCAAAGACCTTGAAGCCCAAGGCATTATGAAGCGACCGGTGGTGGTACGGGATGGTAAGCTCTGGTGCCCGATTTCCGAGGCACCGATGGCGACAGAGTTTGCCATATCGCGCTTTGCCGTTCCGTTTATAAGGCAAGGCGGCTGGGCCATGTTCTGCGATTGTGATGTCCTGTTTCTGAAGGATCCAGCCAAGCTGCTCGATCTAGTCGATCCTTCCTACGCGATTATGGCGGTTAAGCACCAGCAACGCGAATCCGAAGCGGTCAAGATGGACGGACAAATGCAGACGTTCTATCGCCGCAAAAACTGGTCGTCGGTCGTTTTGTGGAATCTAGATCATCCCTCCAACAAACGGCTGACCAACGAGATGCTCAATACGTGGCCTGGACGTGACCTCCACGCCTTCAAATGGCTTGAGGACCACGAGATCGGGGAATTGCCTCTGGCATGGAACTACCTCGTAGGGGCTTCGGCTTCGGAACTCGATCCCGCCGATGTCTCGCTGGCGCACTACACGCTCGGCGGCCCTTGGTTTGCGGGCTGGTCCGGCACCACGCAATGGGACGAATTGTGGAGGCGAGAAGAGAGCATTCTGCGCGCGTTTGAGGAACATGCCGTTCAGGTTCCCGCATGAAAACTCCGCTTTTGGATTTCTTGCCAATCTTCTCAAAGCCAACTCTTCGGTTGCCCAGGGTCACGGGTCCCGCCTTGGTGATGGGGTCGGCGCCGAATTTTCGCCTCCCGGAGGGACATGGTGTCGATTGGGCACTTGTGACCGTCAATGCTTCCCAGCTTTTGGCGGAAACGTTCGGCCTCCGCCTTCCTGATATCGCCGTCATCCGCCGCGGCATTTTAGTCGGTGCGAGCGAACAGGACTTCTACAAGCGCGACTTGTTAAAGGGACGGCAGGCGAAACATCTGATCGTACCGGTTTGGCCGGACGTTGAAGACAAGCTGAAAGCTGGTTGTCGCACCTTCAATTATGGTTTTGATACCTTGCAGGCGCTCACCAAATGGCAACTTGCCAACATCGTCTGGCGACTTAGCGGCACATATCATGTATCCCGCGGCTGGCACCGGAAAATCTCCACCGGAGCCTTCGCGATCATGTTGACGCGTTTCGCCGGTTTCGCCCCTGTTGTAGTCAGCGGGTTTTCCCTGTCCCAGGCTGGGCATGGATACGACACCCGAAATGCCTTTCGATATCATGCCGACGAAGATGCGGATTTGCTTCGCCTGGTAGTGAGTAGAGGCGAGCCAATCTACGCAGAGGATAGGGACTTCGCTGCGGAAACTGGATTGCCCTTGTGGCAGGGACAGATGCCATGACGAGTGCTTCTTAGGGGAGCTTGCAACATGGGCTGTCCCGAACGCTATAGCAAAGATGATCTAGCTCCGATGAGATATCCATTTCTCGGAAATGCGAACCGACCAACGACGAACATTACCCGCCCTTCAGGAGGTTGGTGTGCTGAATATCTCGATGGTTGATCGACAGACTATCAAGTCCATTCTCGTTATTCAGACGAAGTATATCGGGGACATCATTCTGACCTCGGTGCTCGTGCGAAATTTGCGCCTCGCTTACCCAAACGCTGCGATAGCCATGCTCTGCGCTCCTGGCCTGCGAGACTTCGTAATCAGCCAGAATATCGCGGACGTGGCCATCGGGTTCGACGGTAGAAGTGCTGGTAGAAGTCTGCTTCAGCGGATGAAGGAATATTCAAGCTTGGTCGCTGACCTCCGTCGCCGAAAATTCGATCTCACCATTGATGTAACTGACTCGAAGACGTCAAGGATATTGCACAGGTCAATCAGCGCTCCGCTGCGCGTTGGGTACAACCCCCCGGAAAAGCCCCTGAAGTTTTGGGAAGGTCAGCCTGCTAACATATTTGCTGAAACCTTTGGTCATGGAGGCGCGCACTATTTGTACCGATATTTGTCCCCGCTTGAAGCCCTTGGGATAGAATTACGCGAAGTGACGCCGAGGCTTGAACCCACACCGGTTGGGCGAAGCGCGTCTACCCAGGTTCTGGCGCAAAGCAAGCTGGCTGTAAAAGCTTTCGTCGCTGTGCACGCTGGAGCAAGGTTCGAAGGGCGGTGTTGGCAACCTGAACGGTTCGCTGCAATAATCGACGAGGTTTATGCCGCGACGGGCCTGCGGTCACTACTGGTTGGTGGACCTAATGAAGGCTCAACCGCGCAGACAATCTTGGACATGGCAGCGTCACCATTGGCGAGCGTTGTTGGTAAGATCTCGCTTGAGACATTAACTGCTTTGCTTGCGGATGCATTTATCTTTCTGGGAAACGAGAGCGGCCCAATGCACCTGGCTGCGTCAGTCGGAACCCCGGTTGTGGGCCTTTATGGCCTCACGCCACCCGACATCTGGGGACCTCTTGGGGTGCTTCACCGCACCGTTGAGCCGCCGTTGCCTTGCCAGTGCATTGCGCCCGATTTGTGCAAGCCCGGCAATCCGGGCGGCGTGTACTGCGTTCATCGACTACCCGTTGCCAAGGTCGCTCAGGCGACACGAGACCTGATAGATGCAGTGAGGCAGCAGGCGAACGAGACGGCCAATCAAACCGACTCACTCCGGTAGAAACAGCGATGACCGGCCCGCGTGAAACCGTGAAGAAGGCACTGCAGACCTATGTCGACGAGATCGTGCGATCATCAATTCGGTGATAGGCAGGCGGTAAAGCTTCACCAGTCCGCGCAGCAATGCGCTCAGTCGCGAAAACATTTTGAACGCTGCTGGTTGTCATCTATTTTATCCCAAATGTGCACATCTAACCTGCCTAGCTGCGGCGCTCGGGCGGTACTGCCGTTTCATCGTGATAGCGGATAACCGGGTTCCGGCCCCAAGCCGGTCATTACCTCGCAAGTGCCGGATCGCCGGTAGCGATGCAAACCCTAAGTCACCCCTTCCCCGCC
>NZ_VFVS01000039.1:0-13514 GCF_006442215.1 Mesorhizobium sp. B2-3-11
AAAAGCCTCCAAAGCAACGAAAATGGCCGCCCTCAATCCTCACAACAAGCCTCCCGCAATATTGCGCAACGGGCCCCACGAGGGGGAGATTGGATGCCGCGACCGCTTTCGCCAATCTCCGATGCAGAAACGCCGGCCCTGGGGCCGGCGTTTCTCATTTCAGACCAGGCTCATCAGCCAAGCCTGGCGTCGAGCGAAACCTTGATCGCGCCGAGCGCCTGGGAGACCGGGCATTCGGCCTTGGCCTTCTCGGCCAATTCCTTGAATTTCGCGGCATCGATGCCGGGCACCTTGCCGACCAGCGTGATCGCGCTGCCGGTGATGCCTGTGCCTGGAACCAGCGTCACCACGGCCTTGGCGTCGAGTTCGGCCGCGGGCGTGCCGTTCTCGGCCAGGAAATGCGAGAGCTGCATGGCGTAGCAGCCGGCGTGCGCGGCGGCGATCAGTTCTTCCGGATTGGTGCCGGATTTGCCGCTTTCGTCCTCGAAGCGCGCCTTGAACGAATAGGGCGTGCCTTTCAGGGTTCCGCTCTGGGTGTCGAGCGTGCCCTTGCCCTCTTTCAGATTGCCTTTCCAGACGGCGTTTGCGGTGCGGTCCATGGAGTCCTCCTGGGTTGATTTGGGTAAGCCTGTCGATCAGCGTCCGGTCAACTATAGCGCGGGCAGACGCGAAGGCCACTGCGCTCTTTCGACGAGGTGCCGGCTGAGGCGTTCGCTTTTAATCTCTGAAAAAATGTACGTGCAAAAATGTCGAATTCCATCTGCCTCGGCCGTCCTGCGAGCGGCCACGGATTTCGTGGCGGATGGAGGTTCACATGAACAATCTATTTTCTGCTCACTGGACAGGCACCGGCCGCCAGGCAGGTGAACAAGAAATCGACTTGTTGCGGCAGCCGGCGTCCGGCTTTGGCCGGCTGCTTGTGGCGGTCGCCATCATCGGGGTCGGGGTGTGCTTCCTCGATCATGCGGCGGACAAAGGCCCGGCTGACAACTTGATCGCCTCATCCTATGGTTCGTCACGATAAGGAGATGACATGCAGTATGTTTGCCTGGTCTACGGCGAAGAGAAAGATCTCCATGCCATGACGACAGAGCGGTTGGCCAAGCTCGACGCCGATTCGATGGCCCATGACCGGTCATTGGACCAACGCGGTATGCTGATTATCGCGCAGGCGCTGCAATCGGTGAAAACCTCGAAAACCGTCCGCAGACGCAAGGGCAAGAGACTTGTCACCGACGGCCCGTTCGCGGAAACCAAAGAGCAGTTGCTTGGGTTCGTCATGATCGAAGCGAAGGATCTCGACGAGGCGCTGGACATCGCCGGCGAGATTCCGCTGGGCGAAATCGGTTCCATCGAGGTGCGCGCGATCTACAACGTGCCGGGGTCATAATCCCCGTCATGCGTTGCGGTCACTTGGAAACCGAGGACGTTCGGTCGAGCGAACGTCCCCGTTTTGCCGGGCTCAACTCTTGCGTGTTGAAGCGAGCCACGAGTTCTCCTATCGTCGTTCAAGACCTTGGGGGATTTGGACATGCCTTTCCTGATTGCTGTCCTTGGCGTGCTCGGAGCGGCGGCGTTGTGGTGGTACCGGATGAAGGCCATGAACGACGCCGCGCGCGAGGTCGCCGACGTCGTCGGGCGCGTGCAAGGCAACATCAGGCGCAAGAAGCTTCGCAAGCAGGCCGCACTCTCGCCGCTGACGGCGATCGACGATCCGGTGGTGGCCGCCGCGACGCTGATTGCATCTATCGTCTTCGAGAACGGTCCTATCCTGCCGCAGCGCGAGGCTGTCATGCGGTCGGTGATTTCCGAGATCGCCAACAAGAAGAAGACGGATGAGGCGGTGGTCTATGCCAAGTGGGCGGCGTCGCAGATCGACGATGCCACTGTCGTCATCGACAAGCTGGCGCCGTTCCTGCGCGAGCGTCTCGACGTCGCGGAACGAAACGATCTGCTGCAGATGGTGAACCGCGTCGCCCAGGGCGGCGAGCAGCGCCTGCAGATATCCGACCAGAGGATATTGCGCTTGCGCCAGAAGCTCGGCTTCGAGGTCAACTAGCCCGCGACAGGCGATCAGATCGCCTCGCCTTTCAATAGCCGCGGCGTGCCGGCCGAAAGCCCCGACGCCTGGCGGATGAAGAACTCCTTCAGCCGTGGCATGCGTTCGACGAGGCCGAGGCCGATGTCGCGAACGGTGCGCAGCGGGGTGATGTCGTTGGAAAACAGCCGGTTCAGCACATCGGTCGTGATGCCCATCTGCACCGTGTCGAAGCGGCGCCATTGCTGGTAGCGTTCCAGCACGTCGAGCGCGCCGATGTCCTGGCCGAGCCGGTCGGCTTCGACGATCACCTCGGCAAATGCGGCCACATCCTTGAAGCCGAGATTGAGGCCCTGTCCGGCGATCGGATGGATGCCATGGGCGGCATCGCCGGCAAGCGCGATGCGCGGCGCGACGAAGGCGCGCGCGATGGTCAGGCCGAGCGGCCAGGCGCGCGGCTTGTCGGCGACGCGGATTTCCCCAAGCTTGAGGCCGAAGCGCTGTTCGAGTTCATGTTCGAAGACGAGATCATCGCCTTCCACGAGCGTTTTCGCATCTTCCGACCGTTCGACCCAGACGATCGACGAACGGTTGGTGCCGTCCTCGTCGGGTTTCAGCGGCAGCGTGGCGAAGGGGCCGGCGGGAAGGAAATGTTCTTCGGCGCGGCCATTGTGCGGGCGTTCATGCGCCACGGTGCAGACGATGCCGGACTGGCCGTATTCCCACTTGACCGTCTTGATGCCAGCCATGTCGCGCAGTTTCGAATTGACACCGTCGGCGGCAACCAGCAGCCGCGCCGTCAACGTAGCGCCGTCGGCCAGATGCACCGTGATGCCGGCGCCCTTGGTTTCAAAACCTTGCACCGCCACGCCTTCGATGATGTCGACACCGAGCCTTTCGGCCTTGGCCCGCAAGGCGCCGTTCAACGCCCTGTTGGCGACCATGTGGGCGAAGGGTTCGCCCGGCGCCACCTCGCCGCCGAAGGTCAGGAAGACCGGGCGCACCGGATCGGCGCTGCGTGAATCGGTGATGATCATCTCGGTGATCGCCTGCGCCCGCGGCGCGATCTCGGCCCAGACGCCGAGCTGGTCGAGCATGCGGCAGGCGGCCGCGGCGATGGCCGAGGCGCGGCCATCCCTTTGCCAGGAACCGGCGGGCGCCGCATCGACCAGCGCCACGGCAAGGCCCGGTCGGGCCTGCTTCAGCGAGACGGCGGCGGCCAGGCCGACATAGCCGGCGCCAGCGACGAGGACATCGAGCCCGGATCTGGTCTTGGCGTCCGCCTTGCGTTCCATTGTCCTGGCTCCTTGCGCGCCGACCGGGGCCCTGCGCCCTTGACGGCTCGTTCTTCCTGTCGGAAACCGCCATAGCAATTTTGCGGCGAGGTCACAAAGCATGACGGCGGCGATCGACGAGCTCCTGCGCATTCTCGACCTCGAGAGGCTGGAACACAATCTGTATCGTGGTCGCAGCCCCCAGGTGGAATGGCAGCGCGTGTTCGGCGGCCAGACGATCGCGCAGGCGCTGGTGGCGGCGCAGCGAACGGTCGAGCCGGACCGTTTCGTACATTCGCTGCATGGCTATTTCATGCGGCCGGGCGACATCAAGGTGCCGATCATCTACGAGGTCGACCGCATCCGCGACGGCGGTTCCTTCACCACGCGGCGCGTGCTGGCGATCCAGCACGGACAGGCGATCTTTTCGCTGGAGGCTTCGTTCCAGGTCGACGAGAAGGGGCTCGAGCACCAGTTCGCGCTGCCCGACGACGTGCCGCCGCCGGAAGGTCTGAAGACGCAGCGCGAGCTACTCGAAACCGCCGACCGGGTGCCGGAGGCGGTGCGCCGCTTCTGGGCGCGCGAGCGGCCGCTGGAACTGCGGCCCGTCAATCTCCAGCACTATGAAAGCCGCGACAAGCTGCCGCCCAGGCAGAATGTCTGGATCCGCCTTGCCGGCCCGGTTCCCGACGATCGCGCGCTGCAGTCGGTGCTGCTCGCCTATCTCTCCGACATGACGCTGCTCGACACCTCGACCTTCGCGCATGGGCGCGGCCTGTTCGATCCCGACATCCAGGCCGCCAGCCTCGACCATTCGATGTGGTTCCACCGGCCGCATTCGCTCGACGGCTGGCTGCTCTACGCGCAGGACAGTCCCTCGAGCTCGGGATCGCGCGGTTTCAGCCGCGGCACGCTCTATGCCCGTGACGGCACGCTGATCGCCTCGATGGCCCAGGAGGGGTTGATCCGGCTCAAGCGTTGAGCATCGCGAGTCTTGTTTGAGCAAGATTCTTTCCGAAAGCCGGTTCCATATTTTGTAGTCACGCCCAAAGCCGGCAAAATAGGCAATTTCGCAAAAATGCCTATTTTTTAATCGGATGGTGCGCCGCACACGCAGGCACCTGCCGGCCCCGGCCGCTCCAATCCCTTTGTTTACAACGGCTTAACACCTGCTTCGGCAGTTGGCACGGAGCTTGAATCCTTGGGAGCACTCTCCGGCTCTTTGGGATCGGTGAAGGTGTGCAAACGCGGGGGTCCGCAACAGCAAAGGGTGAAACCTTATGAAAATCGTGATGGCAATCATCAAGCCGTTCAAGCTGGACGAGGTACGCGAAGCGCTTACCGCCGTCGGCATCCAGGGCCTGACCGTCACCGAAGTCAAAGGCTACGGGCGTCAGAAGGGACATACTGAAATCTATCGCGGGGCGGAATACGCGGTCTCCTTCCTGCCGAAGATCAAGATCGAAGTCGCGGTCGCGGCAGACATGGTCGACAAGGCCGTCGAAGCCATCACCGCCGCGGCCAAGACCGGCCAGATCGGCGACGGCAAGATCTTCGTCTTCGGCATCGACCAGGCGGTGCGCATCCGTACCGGCGAAACAGACAGCGACGCGCTCTGAGCGGCGAACACGTATTCCAATGGAGAGTTCAATGAATATTCCTTCCACCTTGAAGACGACGGGAAGGGCGGCCCTGCTGGGCTCGCTCGCTCTTGCAGCGTTGGGCAGCGTCGCCGCCTTCGCGCAGGAAGCCGCACCCGCTGCCGCGGCTGCCGCGCCGGCCGCCACTCCGGCCCCGGTGCTCGATACCGGCAACACCGCCTGGATGCTGACCTCGACGGCGCTGGTGCTGATGATGACCATCCCGGGCCTGGCGCTGTTTTACGGCGGCATGGTGCGCAAGAAGAACGTGCTAGCCACCATCATGCAGAGCTTCGCCATCACCTGCCTGGTGACGGTGCTTTGGTTCATGTTCGGCTATTCGCTGGCCTTTTCCGACGGCGGCGGCATGAATGCCTATCTCGGCGGCACTTCGAAATTCTTCCACCACGGCATCACCACCGCCAGCCTGTGGCTGCCGGGTGTGGCCAACATCCCTGAATTCGTCTTCTCGATGTTCCAGATGACGTTCGCCATCATCACGCCGGCGCTGATTGCCGGCGCCTTCGCCGAGCGCTTCAAGTTCTCGGCACTGCTGATCTTCATGGCGCTGTGGCTGCTGATCGTCTACGTGCCGATCGCGCATTGGGTCTGGGGTGGCGGCTTCCTCGGTACGGCTGGCGTTCTCGACTTCGCCGGCGGCACGGTGGTCCACATCAATGCCGGTGTCGCGGGCCTCGTCTGCGCGCTGGTGCTCGGCAAGCGCGAAGGCTATGGCACCACCAACATGGCGCCGCATAACCTGGTCTATTCGGTCATCGGCGCATCGCTGCTGTGGGTCGGCTGGTTCGGCTTCAACGCCGGTTCGGAACTGGCGGCCGACGGCCTTGCCGGTGCCGCCATGCTCAACACCCAGGTTGCCACCGCCGCTGCGGCATTGGCCTGGATGTTCGCCGAATGGATCATCGCCAAGAAGCCTTCCGTGCTCGGCATCATCTCGGGCGCCGTCGCCGGCCTCGTCGCGGTGACGCCGGCTTCCGGTTTCGTCAACCCGACCGGCGCCTTCATCGTCGGTATCGTGGCTGGCGTCGTCTGCTACCTCTCGGCGGTCAAGGTGAAGCACATGTTCGGCTATGACGACTCGCTCGATGCCTTCGGCGTGCATGGCGTCGGCGGCGTGGTCGGCGCCCTGCTGACCGGCGTGCTTGCCGACCCGGCGATAAACAGCCTCTCGTCGGGCGCTTCGCTCGGCAAGCAGATCTACGGTGTCGCCGTCACCATTATCTGGACGGCGGTCGCCACCTTCGTCATCCTCTACGTCGTCAAGGCGCTGGTCGGCCTGCGTCCGTCGACCCAGGAAGAGGTCGAAGGCCTCGACATCTCCCAGCATGGCGAAGTGGTGCCGTAAGGCATCCTTGCCAAGGGGCCGGCGGAAACCTCCTCCCGCCGGTCCCTTATCTCCATGCAATTCCGGACGGAAAACCGCGAAAGCACTTTTCCTGGAATTGTTTGAAAAGCATCCCGTCGTGACGCTCCCACAAGGACCTCACGCCTTGAGGCCCGGATCGCTTCGGGCCTCTTTTTTTGGTAATTCCTTCTGGTGAAGATCAACTTCGCGCAATCACGTTCGCGTGAAGCAGATTTTCGAGGAAACATCGACCAGCCAGTCTCCGAACTGTGGAGGCGACCGTCGTTCTGACGCTCGCGTTTTGAAACACAGGGAAGGAATTTTCTCATGAACCTCAAGAATATCTGCCTCGGGGCACTCGCGCTTTCCATGGTCAGCGGCTTTGCATTTGCCGGCGCACTGGACGAGCCGGACAACATGGCGCCGTTCTTCACCGATTCCAGCATGAAAACCATGAAGCCGATGGCGGAATTCAAGACAGCTTTCATGGCCATGCCGAAGGAGAAGCAGGAGGCCATGATGAAGGAATGCCAGGATGCGGCGATGAGCAAGCCGCACGCCGAGTTCTGCGCCAATGTGAAGATGCTCGGCGGCGCCAATTAGTAACACGCGACCCGACCCGACGAATGGATGGCGGGCCAGGGCGCCCGCCATTTTCATGTGGTGCGGACACTGGAGGTATTGATGTCAAAAGGACGGTCGCCGCAGCCTTATAGTTAATGCGCCCTTAACCTTCCCACGCCTAGTCTGGCATCCGAATCTGCCGGAGTGCGTCATGCGCTCGGGCCAGGCAATCACTGACGGGGAAGAGCATGCGTTCAGGGGCTTCAGCACCGCTCGCGCTGACCGATACGGGGCACGGCATCCAGGCATTCGCGCGGCGCCAGGTCGGCCGTCTGGTCGGTGCCGGCCTGTTCGCGTTCACCGTCTTCGCCGTAGCAAGCCTCGCGACCTGGAACGTCGCCGACCCGAGCTTCTCGCACGCCACCGCCAACATCGTCACCAACGCCATGGGTTATGCCGGCGCCGTCTTCTCCGACCTCGCCATGCAGTTCTTCGGCCTTGCCGCGGTCGCCGCGCTGGTTCCTGCCGTCATCTGGGGCTATCTCCTGTTTTCCGCGCGCGGCGTCGACAGGCTGCCCAAGCGCGGGCTGTTCTGGTTCGGTTTCGCGCTGCTCGCCGCCGCGATCGCGGGCTGCATCGTTCCGCCCAAGACCTGGCCGCTGCCCACCGGCCTCGGCGGCGTCTTCGGTGACATGGTGCTCAAGATTCCCGGCGTCCTCATCGGCGGATATCCGACCGGGCTGATCGCCAGCGTGCTCGCCATATTGCTGGCGGCACCCGCGCTCTGGCTGTTCGCCTATGGCGCGGCGCTGATCGGGCGCAAGAACGGCTTCGCCGTGATGGAAGAACCGGCCGCCGCGGATCCGCGCGAGGACGAGCTTCTGTTCGACAATGACGAGGACGAGGGCGACGAGGGCATACTGGCGCTCGGCGCGATCACCCATTGGTGGCTTTCGTTCCGCGCTTGGATGCATCGTCGCGCTGTGCGCCGCAGGCAGGAGCGGGACGAGTTCGAACCGGAGATGGAGCCGCCCGCCAGCGCCTGGCGCCGTGCCGCCGAACGAGTCGAGTCGGCCGAATTCGCCGAATCCCGCATGAGCCAGGACGGCCGCGCCCGGGTCGAGCCGGAATTCTTCGCCGCCATGGTCAACGACCGCGGTGTTTCCGTCGATCCGGCCGACGACGATGTCTTCGGCCGCGGCGACGAGGACATGGATTTTGACGACGAGCCGGTCGCCCAGCGACGTGCCCCGACGGCCAAGGTCCAGCAGTTCCGTTCCGATGCCGCCACCCGGGTCGAGGCGCCCGCAGCGCGACCCGTGCCGGGCGCCCGCGTCCAGCGCGAGGCGCAGACCTCGCTGATCGGCTCGGACATGTTCGAAATGCCGTCGCTGCATTTCCTGTCCGAACCGAAGAATGTCGCGCGCGACCCAAGTCTTTCCAAGGACGCGCTGGAACAGAACGCGCGCCTGCTCGAAGGCGTGCTGGAGGATTTCGGCGTCAAGGGCGAAATCATTGCCGTTCGCCCGGGTCCGGTGGTCACCCTCTACGAGCTCGAACCGGCGCCGGGCATCAAGTCGTCGCGGGTGATCGGCCTCTCCGACGACATCGCACGCTCAATGAGCGCGATTGCCTGCCGCGTCGCCGTCGTACCGGGCCGCAATGCCATCGGCATCGAACTGCCAAACGCCAAGCGCGAGACCGTTTATCTCAGAGAGATCATGGCCAGCCGCGACTTCGAGACCACCAAGGCCAAGCTGGCGCTGGCGCTGGGCAAGACCATCAATGGCGAGGCCGTCATCGTCGACATCGCCAAGATGCCGCACGTGCTGGTCGCCGGCACCACCGGTTCGGGCAAGTCGGTCGCCATCAACACCATGATCCTCTCGCTGCTCTACCGGCTCACCCCGCAGGAATGCCGGCTGATCATGATCGACCCGAAGATGCTCGAACTCTCCGTCTATGACGGCATTCCGCATCTTTTGACGCCGGTCGTGACCGACCCGAAAAAGGCGGTAGTGGCGCTGAAATGGACCGTGCGCGAGATGGAGGACCGCTACCGAAAGATGTCCAAGGTCGGCGTGCGCAACATCGATGGTTTCAACGCGCGCGTGCAGCAGGCCGAGAAGAAGGGCGAAAAGATCTCGCGCACCGTGCAGACCGGATTCGACCGCCAGACCGGCGAGGCGATCTACGAGACTGAGAATCTCGATCTCGAGCCGATGCCTTACATCGTCGTCATCATCGACGAAATGGCCGACCTGATGATGGTCGCCGGCAAGGACATCGAAGGCGCCGTCCAGCGCTTGGCGCAGATGGCGCGCGCCGCCGGCATCCATGTGATCATGGCGACGCAACGTCCCTCGGTCGACGTCATCACCGGCACCATCAAAGCCAATTTCCCGACCCGCATCTCCTTCCAGGTGACGTCGAAGATCGACAGCCGCACAATTTTGGGAGAGCAGGGCGCCGAGCAGCTGCTCGGCATGGGCGACATGCTCTACATGGCCGGCGGCGGCCGCATCCAGCGCGTGCACGGGCCGTTCGTCTCCGATGACGAGGTCGAGAAGATCGTTGGGCACCTGAAGCTGCAGGGCGTGCCGGAATATCTCGACGCCATCACCGAAGATGACGGCGAGGACGACGACGAGCCGTCCGGCAAGGGCGGTTCCGGCGGCGGAGGCGGTGGCAATTTCGAGGATTCCGATGATCCCTACGATCAGGCGGTGTCGGTGGTGCTGCGCGACGGCAAGGCCTCGACCAGCTACATCCAGCGGCGTCTGGGCATCGGCTACAATCGTGCCGCCTCGATCATCGAGAAGATGGAAAAGGAAGGCATTGTCGGTCCGGCCAACCATGCCGGAAAACGCGAAATCCTGGTGCCGACCGAGGACGACAAATTCTGACAGTGGAGAGTTCGCGGCAACTTCGAACCTTCTGGCGCGTTCAACCGGCTGAGCAGCGATCGCCTCGCCAAACTTCAGCCCAACTGGGGGTTCACGACAGCGATCAAATCAGGAATCAGACGAGAGTGACCGATATGAAAAACGATCTTTCAGCGCTGAGCGATTTTGCCCCGACACGCCGCCAGCTGCTTGGCCTCGGCCTGGTGTTCGCGGGTGCCGCCGCGCTCAACGTGGTGCCCGGATTCGAGCTGCTCGCCTCGGCGCAGGCGGCCGTGCCTGCGGCGGCGCAAAAGATCGCCGACCATTTCTCGGCGGTCAAATCGATGAGCGGCGAATTCGTCCAGTTCGGCCCCAAGGGCGAGCAGACCGGCGGCAAATTCTTCCTGGAACGGCCGGGCAAGATCCGCTTCAACTATGACGGGGCTTCGAATTTCCGGGTGATTTCCGACGGCAGATCGGTTGCCATCCTCAACAAGAGACTGAACACGTCGGATCTTTATCCGCTCTCGAAGACGCCACTGAAGCTGCTGCTCGACGACCGCATCGACCTCTCCGGCAACCGCGTCAAGAGCGTCAAGGAAGAAGACGACCTCACCACCATCCAGCTCTCCGACAAGTCGGTTTTCGGCAATGCGCGAATCACCATGATGTTCGACCCGAAAACCTATGATCTGCGGCAGTGGACGATTACCGACGCGCAGGGCAAGGATACGACGGTGATGATCTTCAACACCAAGGAAGGCGTCAGTTTCGCGCCCGACACCTTCGCCATCGACTATACGGCCAATCGCGAGCTGAACACCAAGACACGGTAGTCTTCGTCGCCTCGCTTGTTTTTCCGGCGTGTGGCTGGCAGTAGTTCGGCGATCTATCGCCGGATCTTGCCGCATGCCCTTTTCGATCGCCACCTGGAACATCAACTCCGTGCGCCTGCGCATGCCGATCATCGAACGCCTGCTCGATGAGTACGCGCCCGATGTGCTCTGCCTGCAGGAAACCAAGGTCCCGGACGAGCTCTTTCCCGAAAAAGCCTTTCGCAAGGTCGGCTATCCCTACATCGCCTTCCATGGCCAGAAGGGCTATCACGGCGTGGCGACGGTGGCGCGGCGGCCGATCGAGGTGGTCGAAAAGCGCCGTTTCTGCGACATCGAGGACAGCCGGCATCTGTCGGTGACCGTGCGGGCCGGCGGCAAGACGATCCTGGTGCACAATTTCTACGTTCCGGCGGGTGGCGACGAACCGGATCCCGAGATCAACAGGAAGTTCAGGCACAAGCTCGACTTCGTCGCCGAGATGAACGCCATCCGGGCCGAGCACGGCGAGGTGTCGGCCTCGGTGTTGGTCGGAGACCTCAACATCGCGCCGCTGGAGCATGATGTCTGGTCGCACAAGCAATTGCTCAAGGTGGTCAGCCACACGCCGGTCGAGACCGAGAACTTCGAGGCGATGCGGCTGGCCGGCGGCTGGGTCGACCTGATGCGGCTCAACGTGCCATCGGAACAGAAGCTTTATACCTGGTGGAGTTATCGCGCGCAGGATTGGGAGGGGTCCAATCGTGGCCGGCGGCTCGACCATGTCTGGTCGTCGCCAAACCTGGTGCCTGATTTTGCCGGCTACGAGATCCTGCGCCAGGCACGCGGCTGGGACCGGCCGTCGGACCATGTGCCGGTCATTGCCCGGTTCGACTTGGATTAACGGAGTCGTCGATAAAAAGGCGTTCGTCGCGATCCTTCCCGCCAAGCATCGAGTTCTCTCGCGGCAACGGCCTCAACCCGAAAAGCGCGGGGCCAGTTCCTCGATGCGGCGGATCATTTCGTGGAATTCCTCGGAGATGCGCTGGTGGAGTTTCACCGCCAGTTCCGGATACTCCTCCAGGATGCGCCGGAACATCTTGCGGCTCAGCCTTATCACCTCCGAATCGATTTCGGCCGAGGCGCTGGTCAGCCGGTTGGTGTCGGCGATTAGCGCCAGTTCGCTGAGCATCGTGCCGGGACCGACTTTGCCGATCGGGATGCGCTCGCCATTCTGCTCGCGATAGAGCACGATACGCCCGCTGACCACGACATAGGCCGAGTCGGCCACGTCGTCCTCGCGATAAAGCTTGTGGTCCGCCTGCACGAGAGTGGTCTCGGCTCCGAAGGCGAGCAGGCGCAGCTGTTCCTGCGTGAAGCCTTCGAAAAGCCTCACGGCGGACAGGATGCGGATGTCGTCATCCAGCGCCATCTAGCTTTGTCCCCGAACGGTCAGTCCAATCCCTCCTCTGCGGTACGGTCCCTGAATCCCCCTCCAACAGGATCGTACCCGAAAGCGGCCCCGCCCAGACCGCTCATTGGATAGTGCAATGTTTAAGGAACCAGCTTGTAGCCGCCGCTTTCTGTCACAAGAATTTCAGCATTGGAAGGATCGCGCTCGATCTTCTGGCGCAGACGGTAGACATGGGTTTCCAGCGTGTGCGTGGTGACGCCGGAATTGTATCCCCACACTTCCTCCAGCAGCACGTCACGCGTCACCACCTTCTGGTCGGCGCGATAGAGATATTTGATGATCGAGGCCTCCTTTTCCGTCAGCCGCACCTTGCCGCCGCGCGGGTCGATGAGCAGTTTCTGGCTGGGCTTGAAGGTATAGGGGCCGACCGAGAAGGTCGCGTCCTCGCTCTGCTCATGCTGGCGCAGCTGCGCCCGGATACGGGCAAGCAGCACCGCGAAGCGGAATGGCTTGGTGACATAGTCGTTGGCGCCGGCCTCGAGACCCAGAATCGTGTCCGAATCGGTGTCGTGGCCGGTCAGCATGATGATGGGCGCCTTGTAGCCGCCCTTGCGCAGGATCTTCACCGCCTCGCGGCCGTCCATGTCGGGCAAGCCGACATCCATGATGAGCAGATCGATGAGCCCGCCACGCGCAGCGGTGACGCCTTTTGCCGCAGTGGATTCCTGCAGCACGTCGAATTCCTCGTAGAGGGACAATTGCTCGACCAGTGTGCCGCGCAGGTCGTCATCGTCATCGACGATCAGGATGGTACGTGAGGTCATGGATCAATCCGTAGTTTTGAAAAGTGAATTCAGTTGACCGCTGCGTATTTATGCGGAAGCTTGCCGGCACAATAGCCGATCACAGTGATTTGTTCCGTGGCACGATCATACAAGAAAAAACGCGATCGCAATGCAGCCGGCGCAATTTTGGCAAAACGGCTGCGCGTGATGACCGTGCGGGCGAGGCCCGGCCACCCAAGCCAGGGCCTGCTGCAGGCCGGCAAAACGGTGTTTGCCTGCGCGCTGGGGCGTGGCGGCATCTCGTCCGGCAAGCGGGAAGGCGACGGCGCAACGCCGCTCGCTTCGATGCGCATCCTGGCGGGCTATTTTCGGGGGGATCAGTTTGCCGCCGGCCGCAGGACGCGGCTGGCGATGGCGCCGATCGGGCCGGATCTCGGCTGGTGCGAGGTCCCAGACGACCGCAATTATAACAGGCCGGTCAAGATGCCCTATGGCGCCAGCCACGAACGCATGCGGCGCGACGACCGGCTCTATGACGCCTGCCTGGTGCTCGACTGGAACATCGCGCCGCGCCGCCGCGGGCGCGGCAGCGCCATCTTCTTCCACCTGGCGCGTCCCGGCTTCACGCCGACGGAAGGTTGTGTGGCGGTCACCGCGCGCACGATGGCGCGGCTTTTGCCGCTGCTGTCGGACCGGACGGTGGTGAGGGTGGTGAGATAGGGGAATGGGGGAATGG